>JAHWHA010000028.1 GCA_019323665.1 Candidatus Woesearchaeota archaeon
CAAAAGAGTAATTAGCAACTTCATCCATAGTAAGACTCAGCTCAGCTTTCATCTGACCCACTGTAATTGGAACAAAATCGACTTGATGGGGAACAACCATTTTGCCAGTTCCATCATCTTTCATTGCATGAACCAACCTATGATGGCCTGCAGCAGATTTGTGAAGTTTGTATGGGAACTCAACTGTTTTGTCTCTATGCGTTATGAGCTCGTAACCATCAATAGTTTCAATTGCTGCATTTAATGCAGGAGGATTCACAAAACATGCAGCTCGTGAACCAAATAAAGCTTCACCTCTTTGTATCAGCTCTGCTTTCCAGATAGGATCTCTTGCTCCTTCTAGGAGGGTTGATCCGAATATCATATAATCTCCAAAACTCACCAGAGTACCTTCCTCAGAGAGAGCTTGATAATCAAACTGATCTCCAGAAAAAAATCCCAGGCCAGCTGCCTTTTTCTCTCGACAGACATCAACTGCTTTCGTAAGAATTGAATATACCGCATCTAAATGACCAGGTGTGTTAAAACCACAGTAAAGAGTGTTGAATCTCTTTGCCAAATCCCTACTCACTGAAAATTTAGGATCCAATGATGATTGCTGGAGCTCCTTTAGATCATCCCTTAGCCCAATAGCAATGTCGAGATCATTTGCAGCAAGTGAGAAAAGTTTTGGTCTATTTTCATCTGCTGGCACAACAATCAATTTACCCATATCAGGATTACCTTCAATTGCAGTAACATCTCTGTACTGTTGCACACCCTCATTTGGTAAAGCATAAATCATCTCAATATTTTGTTCACTCATTTTCCCGTCCCGTTAAATTTAAATTAAGAATAAACTTATAATATTAATAATTTACTAAAATTTGACTATTTTAAAGTAGTCTCAACAATATGGTTCAATGGGATTACACGCTATTTATGTGATCCCATTTCCAATATTTTAATAGAAATCATGAATAATATTAGGTTTTATATTAGGTTTTTTGCCCAGTTTCAAGGTAAGTGAATTCCAATATTAAGTTTACCTCCAAACTCCGAAACATATATAAACCAAATTTCCAAATTATCCTGAAAATGCAAGCCTACAAGCAAACAACTCAGTTCACAGGCGCAGCATCTGCTTTACTTATGGTTATGAACCATTTTGACCAAAACTTCAAACTCACCCAAGAGAATGAATTTAGGATTTGGCTGAATTCAGTTAATTTGCCCACAAGGGCATGCTCAATCTATGGGTTGGCGGGATTTTCAGCAAAACACAATATCAACGTGAAGATAGTTGTTGGCAAGAAAGAATATGAATACCCTGACTACCGCTTCAAAGGCTATAAGAAAGAGGAGGTTGATGCAGCAAAATTTACAGAAAAGCTTCACCTGAGTGACCTTAAACAAATGAAAGTAGAGGTTGAGGAGCGTGACTTCTCATTGAAGGAGGTGAACAATCTTCTGAGTGCAGACAAGATAGTGATGCTGCGGCTTGATACGGGCGTCTTCCGTGATTCGAGACCATCTTCCAACTATGTTGTGCTCACAGATTTTAATAAAAACTACACTGCATTTGACCCTCACCAGGGTGAAATTAAAGTAACCAAGGAGCAGATGGATGAATCATTTAATGACCTTGTGACAAAGAGAAAACGCGACCACAGGATGCTTGTGTTTGGGTAATTCTCATTTGATTATTATTACTGAGCATGATTCCTCAGATAAGTATCAATCCCCTCAATCTGTCTCAGCTTTGTGTTCTTAAAAAGCCACTCCCTGAACTTGTTGTCCACATCAACACCAAAGCGATTGAAGTCTTTCCTCAACCTGCCATATATTTTCTTGCCCTCTTTGTCAAGGTCAGTGAGAATTATTACTTTTTTATGCTCTTTAACAATATCCTCAACCTCTTGAAACAGAGGATTGCTGAGACATCTTATGTTGGTTACACCCAAGGACTCAAGTGCTGCTTTGTCCTTTTTGCCTTCTACAACAATAAGCTCCTCACACTCTTTGATTTTCCTTAACCAATCCTCAATTGTCTCCATTTAGGGAGGTTGGAATTTTGATATTTTTATGTTTTACTTAAAATATTTATATCTGTATATAGTGCGGTGACCAACCAGAATTCTGAATCCAAAACTTATTAAACTCAAATTCCTTACTCCACTTATGCTATTCCTATCCACAGCTCTTAAACACTACAAGCGCAAGGAGATTCAACAAGAGATTGTTGCGCATGCAAAGGACAAGGAAATTGCTATCAAATATGGTGATAAAGGTTTTGGCAAACGACCTGACACTCTGAAATACCCAAATGATATCTTAGAAGCGGTCAAACAGGGTGCAACCAGCTTCCACGCCTCTGAGGAGCTCTGGCACAACCCCTTGCAGCTTGATGTACAGCTCAGCACAAAGGATCTGGTAGAACTAAGACGCGGCTGGGATTTAGTATTGGATATTGACTGCGCAGTGTTTGAATACTCGCGTATTGCAGCAGACCTTATTGTCAAGGCTCTGAGGTACTACAAAATTGAATCAGTGAGCTGCAAGTTCTCAGGCAATAAAGGTTTTCACATAGGAGTGCCCTTTGAGGCTTTCCCAGATGAAGTGGCGGGTAAGAAAGTGAAGCACCAATTCCCGGAGGGTGCAAGGGCGATTGCATTGTACCTTAAAGATATGATAAAGCCAGAACTCACCAAGCAAATTCTTATTTCAGAGAATAAAAGTCTTGAAAATATTGCCAAAAGAGTTGCCAAGGATATAAGTGAAATCACCCAAACAAAGCGGACTAAAGAAGGCTACTCTGTCAAGGAGCTTGATGTGGAGTCATTTTTGGCAATAGATACAATATTGATCTCTTCAAGACACTTGTACAGGATGCCATATTCACTCCATGAAAAATCAAGGCTTGTCTCAGTGCCATGCAACCCTGACAAAGTTGCAGGCTTTGACAAAATTATTGCCCAGCCAAAAAATGTCAGAGTTTCAAAATTCAAATTCCTTGACAGGCAGAATGTGAAGAAGGGTGAGGCAAAACAGCTGCTGATGCAGGCGCTTGACCATCAGGTGAAAGTGTATGTTGAGCAGAAGAAACAAATAGAGGTTGAAATTCCGGAATATGCAATACCAGAACAGTTCTTTCCACCTTGCATAACGCTTGGCCTCAAGGGATTAAAGGATGGGCGCAAGCGCTTTATGTTTAGTCTTGTGAACTTTTTGAAAAGTGTGGGCTGGAGCCAAGAGGCAGTTGAAGAAGTGGTAAAAAAGTGGAACAAGAAAAATCAGGAGCAGCTGAGCGAAACAATAATCCTCGGCCAATTGAAATACCGCAAGCACCGAAATCAGACAGTACTGCCGCCAAACTGCCAGAATGTGATGTATTATGTTGATATGGGTATATGTAAACCTGACAACTTATGCAAGAGAATAAAGAATCCAGTGCAGTATTCGAAAAGGAAAACAATGTTTTTGCATAAGAAGAATAAATCAGATGCAAAAGAAGAAAGCAAAGCCAAAAATCAACAAGAGTGAATTACATTGGGTAAAGCAAATTTCTGATTGCCAAAAAAACTATAATATTTGTTAACTTGACTTCGGTTGATCAAGTCACCAACCTAACATCTGCGTGGTTACCATTTGCAAAATGTGCTTGAGTGAAAGCTAATTTTGCCTTTATTACCTCGTTCCCTTGTGCACATTCAATAAAGTAGTCTTTTCCCACAGCAAATAATGCATATGCGTCAGCAATTTCTTCCATAGGAGAGTAATGAGCCCAATCATAATTAAAGCCATGTGTCACCTGATCGTTTTCAGGAATTCTAGTTTCAGCAGGGCATACCCATTCTCCACACTGCAAATGCCCGTGCTTAAACATAGTAATATAAGTATATTTATCTCGAAAAGCTCTATTATTAGGATTAGCTAGCCTTAGTTCTTCCCATTTATCTTCTCTCAGATCCCACAATCCTAAATCCATCCATTGCACTCTTGGAAGATGTTCAACATCCTCTTTCCTACATGCTCCCCACACCAAAAGAGTCCTTGATTTATCACCCATGTTTTCTTCCAAGAAATCATAATATGTGTGACCTAATTCGTGAATTAAGGTGGATTCACGCTCTCCATAGGGTAACTCAAAATAAGCTGAGCTTAATGTAATATCCTTTCCATCACCATAATAACTTGCGGTTGCTAAGATTCCTCTGCCAAGAGATTCTACAGCTTCAATTGTTTCAAGAGATTCTAGGTGTCTAGCAGGCAGTCTGGATAGTATCCTTTCCAAATCCTCAATCTCCTTTCTAGATAACCACCTGTATGTTTCTATTAATCTTATGTTCATAATAAAATGCGAATTGTCTTAATTATATAAATATTACTATTTTTACCACTAGTACGTGTCAAATATTATATTTTAATTTATTTTTCTCTTGGTATTTTAAAATTCGTCTTTTATGCTTTTGGCACTGAACTTAAAATATGAAATTGGATTCTAATATGGTTAGGGATATTAAATTGAGAAAAAAGGTATAAAGTAATATTCAATAGAAATAAGAATTGCCTACATAGCCTCAAGCACCTTTATCCTGTCTTCAATTGGGGGATGGGTGCTGAAGAGATTGCTCACAAAACCCTTTTTCTTGAAAGGATTTGAAATATAGAGATGAGCTGTAGCATTTGATGCTCCCTTAATTTGGGTGTTGTCATTGGCAATCTTCCTGAGCGCATCTGCCAAACCCTGGGGATACCTTGTGAGCATGGCACCAGAGGCATCTGCTAGATACTCCCTTTTTCTGGAAATTGCCATCTTAATCAAATTGGCAATCAGAGGTGCAAGCAGTGCCATCACAAAACCAATGGCCAAGCCTATCAGCTGCAGCGAACCGCCACCCTCCCTATCTCGGTTACCTCTTCCCCAAAAAAAGCTTCTTAGCATAAAGTCACTGAGCATCGCCACAACACCAACAAGCACTGCCGCGAGCAGCATTGTTCTGATGTCATAATTCTTTATATGAGAAAGCTCATGTGCAACCACTCCTTCCAGCTCGTCTCTGTCCAGCTTTTGTACGGCACCTGTGGTTACAGCAACAGATGCATGCTCAGGATCGCGGCCAGTGGCAAAGGCGTTTATTGCGTTGTCCTCAATAACATAAGCCTTAGGCTTTGGGATACCTGCAGCAACCGCTAACCCATCAATCACATGCCACAGGTGAGGGAATTCGCCTTTCTCAAGAGGCCTTGCTCTTGACAATTTCAGCACAATCTTGTCACCAGTGTAATAGCTTATAAGACACCAGATAATAGTAAA
>JAHWHA010000029.1 GCA_019323665.1 Candidatus Woesearchaeota archaeon
CATCATAGAGCGCAGAACTGTTCTTGCGAAACTCAACACTCTCAACAGCAAGTGTTGGTACATCCTCAACACAGCTGCGTCTCAAAGCATTGGCAAAATGCACGCTGACTTCCTCAAAAACAAAAGAGAGCTTGTTATTTTTCTTATCCTTGTTTACCAGAGTGAGCTTCATCTAAACACGCCTCCCTCTTCTTCCGCCTTTCTTCCTGCACCCGTCATGAGCAACTGGTGTGACCTCCTGGATAGTGCCTATCCTCAGACCAATCCTCGCAAGTGCCCGTATTGCAGCCTGTGCCCCTGGGCCAGGATTGTAAGGGCCATTATGGCCTCCAGGTGCTTTGATTTTGACATGAATACCTGTAATACCCTTCTCAATTGCAGCCTCAGCAGCTTTCTTGGCAGCAGTCATCGCTGCAGTGGGCGAGCTCTGAAGCCTGTCAGCCTTAACAACCATGCCCCCTGAGCATTTTGCGATTGTCTCAGTACCTGTTATATCAGTAATATGAATAATTGTGTTGTTATAGGAGGCAGATATATGTGCTATACCCCACCTAATCCTGCGTTGATCTTTCATTTCTTTGCCTCCTCTATACCTATTGCAGCCTCAATGTTGGTTCCAGGCACAAGTGCAACTTCATTCTCTTCATCCTTCTTAACAAGATATGAAGGTGCAGTGAGTTTGCGCTCTCCTATTAGGATATGGCCATGCACAATAAACTGGCGAGCCTGATTCATTGATTTCGCGAGACCTTTTCTGAACACTATAGTCTGGAGCCTACGCTCCATAATATCCTTTGTCTCCAAACCAAGCACATCATCCAGGTCTGCATCCTCAGGCAGCAGGTTTAGTGACTGCAACCTAGACATAAGCTGCTGCTTCTCTCTCTCACCCTGGGTAGATGTGCGGGCAACCAGACTCTTTGCTTGCTTGGAAAAACTCTTAAGCTTTGAGACCATCTTCCAGATCTCACGCTTATTTTTTAGTCCATACTCCTCAATAAGCTGCTTCTCATCCTCAATCCTGGCCTTCTGCCATGGATGCACCGGAGTGCTGTACTTTTTCCTGTGTCTCTTAGGATCGCCCATTTAAACCCGCCCTGACTTTACTCCTTTTCTTCTCTTGACACCAACAACCTTACCTTTATTCTTCCTGAAGTTTGATTTTGTGCGCTGCCCTCTCACTGGAAGCCCCCAAGCAAGCCTCATGCCCCGATAGGACTTTATTTTCTGAAGCCTCTTAACATCATCTTCCTGTGCCAGCTTTAAGTCCACACCCACCAGATGCTCGTCCATTCCAGTGTCATAGCTCTTCCTTCTGTTGAGCACCCAGTCAGGAATGCTGAAAGCGCCAGGATTGCGCACAACAGAATCCAGCTTTCTTATCTCCTCATCACTCAGAGTACCAGTCTTTTTCCTGCTGTCAACACCTGCCTTGATGCAGACGCCGTGAGCCAGTGAGAAATCTACACCCTTGATCTTCCTAAGTGCAGAGCCCACATTCTTGTTGCCATCCAGGTCAGTGTTCGCGACACGCACAATATGCCTAAAATTATCTTCCTTTGCCATTTTGTATATAAAATGCAACCTTAAAATAACCAGAATCTCCAATATTACGACCCTATGAACGCTCGCAATGAACTCGGGTTATTTGTTGATTGTAATCAAGGGGAATCGTTTGGGATATTTAAAGGTTATTGTTTGTGATATATGCATCATGCGCATTAAACAGAAACAGTAATCATACTAGGTGCTCTCGAATATGCTGATTTGCTATTCTACCTGTTTTTTATTCCGCAATTGTTTGTTGATAACTTGTAAAACTGCATTTGGGTTTTCGATATTAGATAAAACATAATTAACATTACTCATGGAAGGACCATGTTTATGCATGCTCGGTTCATATATGCTCGTGTAAATTTTGACTGAACCTGTACCATACTTTTTATCGAATGGACCCACTTTTACTTCTGCATTAGAAATCTTATCATAGGTTAAAACCACTTTGTTTTTTCCCCACAGCCCTGAGGAGATTTCAAGTCTCTTGTTTGTGATTACATAAGAAGCATTCTCATACATGTTGGCATTGAATTTTCTAATGTAAATAATAAACAAAATGATTTCCACTATTAATTGTACGGAGAAAGCTACTCCATGAATTTCATCTTCCATGTTCTCAAGCTCCCTTATTCCTAGTGGTAATATTAAAGGCAGTAAATTATATTGAACTATAGATACAAGAATGAATACAACAAACCAAAGAAACGCAGTAACAAACGGAAATGCAGGTATGGAATAACCAATCAGTTTCAGCAGATTAGATTTCTTAAATGCAGTTTTGTTTGGCTTTATCTCCTGAATTATCTTCTCTCCTTTTTCTAGAGATATGGTACTCTTTACCATTAAGATCATTTTTTATTTAAAGAATATATAAATTTTATGTTCTCCAACCCCGATACCAAATTAGAGAACGAGCCTGCGAGACAGCGGAAATCTGTGGATTTCCTAGCCTCGCACTCTCATTCGCTACGCTCATGAGCCCGCGAGGACTTTCGATGACACTGGAGTCGAAAGCTACGAACACCAGTGAGTCTGTTCGAACCCCGGTCAATCGGTGTCACCACGTCTTCTCACAGGTGGCAGATACTGCCTGACCTTGAAGACTTCCGAAGCCGATTGCACTATCCTGACTATGCTACGGGCCCACAAAACAAAGACAAGCTTTTGAGTATATAAATCTAATCCAACCACAAACAGAAATATAGTAGGGCTTTTACTCAGACTTCTTGCCAAGTGTTATCTCAATCGTTGAGACTCTGATACCCTTGCCTTCCTTCTTCTCAAATTCCTCAGAGCTTATCTCGATTTTTTTAACAGCTACCTGCCCTTCAAGGAATCTGTTGCGTGCAACCTCTGCCACATCCACAGCCCGGGATATGAACTTGCCGCGGGCCTTCACTGTTACCTCTTTGGCATTCTGCACTGTGAACTGCATCACCACTGCGGTGACATAGTTCATGAATGGCTTGTTGCCAACAAAAACTGAGTTGTCTGCTGCCATCTTCACTGCCTCCTTACTCTTTGAGTTTCACTAACCGGGTAACATAACCTGCAATGATATTACGCATTTTCTTTGACTGGATGTTTGTAAAATTAGCAACCAGCTGCTTGTTCTCCTCAAAGTTGCCTTTGAATTCGTCACCATGTGTTTTCACTAGGTCATTCGATATTCTCTTTATCAGTTTTGTCTTTATTCGCCCCATTTCTTTAACATTTAGGAGTGAAATTTTGTTTATAAACTTTTCGTAGGGCAAGGCTTCAAATATCTTAAAAAAAGATAATCCCAGAGTTAATCAAATCAAAAAAGGGTTTATTATGGCTTAGGGGGTGTTTAAAGGAAGCTACCCCTTTTATTTACCCAAAATAGCCTTAAGAAATCTTTGTTTCGAAACTGTAGGTTGATACACCACCTATATTATCGAAACATATATATATTTGAATCTATTATTTAGTAGTAACTAAGGTGGTTTGATGAGAAGTCACTTGATTTTTGCCTTGATGTTAATTATGTTCATAGCTGCTGCAGCCAACTCCAGCGCATCTCTTCTGTTTCAAGTTGATAATCTTGGTTTCAGCACCTGTTCGTGCGACATTTTGGAAAGCACAATATATATTGACAACACAGGTACTTCAGAAGAGTCAGTTTTCATAACACAACAAGGTACAGCTGCACCTTATTCAGTACTGCAAGCTGATTTTGTTGTGGCTAAACCAGGTGAGCAGGTTATTGTTAAAAACTGGCTTAACTTACCATGCAGCACTGCAGGCATCTATGAGCTGACAACTCATTTCGAATCAGCATACAAGATAGAGAGTATCACACAGCGTTTTGATATTAGACAATGTGCAAACATGGGGGTGCAAGCAGAGACTCTTAAACAGCAAGGGTGTGGTTGTGAAGATTACGTATATCACATAACTGTGAGCAATCGCGGAAGTTATCTTGATGAGTATACTGCTGAACTTGCATCAATAAATTCTGCAGTTGCCCTATCAGAATATAAGTTCACTCTCCAGCCAGAAGATGCAAATATTCTGTTTGTCTTCATAAGCCCAGGATGTGATTTTGTCGGAGAGCTTAGCACAACCATTAATCTTGCTTCAAAGCAAGGAGGCTATCACGCAGAGGTGCCTCTAACCCTGGTTGTTGATGACTGCTTTGGGCTTCTACCTGGGCAGGAAGAAGAGCAGCAAAGCCTGCTGCAAACTATCTCAGCAAGAAAGATTTTGATTGCCTCTTTTATCTTCTGGTTTGTATTGCTACTATTATTGCTGCTGTTTTTCTTAATATTTTCTGGTAAGATAAAGTCATATTACAGGAGTGTACGCTTCAGAGAGCCAAAACTCAGAGTTGCTAAAAGAAAACAGATCAGGGTGGAGGTTTC
>JAHWHA010000030.1 GCA_019323665.1 Candidatus Woesearchaeota archaeon
GCACCTGTTTCACCCTGCTTATCAGCATCTACACCAAGTGCGATATCAGCTGACTGCTCATTAATTGAAGTAAGAACACCAACTGTTCTGTAATCAAAACCATACTCCGGCTTGTCATAGCCGACTTCACTAATAACATTTCTAACCAGCTTTACAATATCCACGTAAGCCTTAGTTGTAATCTCGCCTGTCACAACAATAAATCCATTGCCTGCCATTGTCTCGCATGCAACCCTAGCATTTTTATCCTGCTCAAAGATTGCGTCAACCACTGCATCTGAGATCTGATCGCACACCTTGTCAGGATGCCCTTCAGCCATAGCCTCAGAAGTGAAAACATAGTCACCTTCTCTCATATATACCCACCTCATAAAAGTTGTAATACTGCAAAAATTCATAATATTTTATATATTCTCTTGACACAATTATTCCAATAAGAATATTGTTTATAAATGGTTTATACTTTATAAGGAATATTTAAATATGATTGATTAGCTTTTTTGAAAACATTTTTTTTCCAAAAGTAATAAATACGATTCTAGATAAGCAAATCATATGCTCCTGTTGTCTAGCCTGGAAATTGTTCATTAGGCAGATAGGATACACCCCTGCGGACTTATTGCCAGCTGTGCGATAAGATAGTAAGGGTGTGGCCCGGGTTCGAAAGGCCAGATAAACATCTTTGCCGCGAGAGTCCCGGCAGGGGCATATTTTACTTCTTTATAGGGGTAAATTAAGTAAGATTTATATAACAAATCTGATTCTTACTATATATGACAGATCTCCTTACAGACTTTAAAGAAAGAGAAATCACACACCAAATGCACTCTCAGAAAGCAATCAGAGAGTCATTAGCTAAAAGCATAAAGACAAGATCACAGACAATTTTGCAAACACTGCAAACCTCAGTTGTGGCAAACCAAAGGGAACTGTCTGCTCTATTGCACACACACTTTGCAGCAATCCAATACCTATTAGGCCACGAACCAACAGCATATGATTTGCCTTTATACAAGCAACTGTTCCAAAAAGCAGGAATCCAGAATGTTTTGGAGATTGGAGGAGAATTAGATCCTCTGGCAAATCCACTACTGGAATTGCTAGGAGAAGCAGCTGCATCAGTTAAACTCACTCATATAGGGCCATTATTGTGGAAAAAGGGTTTCTTTAATCAGACACACATCCCGGGCTACTTCCCAGAAGACATGCCAGAAGGTCTTGAATATGATTTGGTGATTGCCTGCGGTGTTTTTGAAGTTGGAGCTCAAGGTGTCAATTACCCTGGAAGTATACAAGCAACAGAGGATTTAAGGAGCATTGCAGAAGTGTTATCTCCAGGGCGGTCTGTTGGGATAAACATATGCCAGCAGAAAGCGGCAATAGTGTTCGATGAAAAAACTCTCAGAGAAGAAAACAGATTGTTGTATGTGAATGATATTGTAATAGCTTACTTACCCGCTCTATTTAGGGAAAGGCTTGTGTCTGATATAGTGGTTGTTAAAAAACCATTAACTGTGCCTCCAGACTATCAAGGTGAACAATAATCACACAAATAAGCTTTGATTTCAATGCCTGTCTAAGATTAACAGATGTTACAGAAGACTTTTTCTTCTCAGATAAAACTGGGTTGTATGTATGCAGGCACCCACTTATTGTTGATGGCCGCGTGCTTGAGGCTGCAGACAAGCTCGGCATAGAAGTGCAAGCAAGCCCAGAAAAATGGCTTGTCAACACAACCCTTGAAAATATGCTCTTAATCCTCCGACAATTTGGTTCAGAACCAATGAGCCTTTTGGAATATTGGCAAGTAAGAAAAGATGCACTTGATGCAAATGATCAGGATATGCTAAGCTCACTTGAATCAGATCAATTCAGTGAAAACCTTGCAACAGTTTTTCTAAATGACAGATGGATGGTGCACCATCCTGAAGTGCTTGGAGCCAGGCAGTTTGATGGAAATAAAATTCCAGTCAATACCCCTAAAGGAAGATATGGCTGGGTTCACCCTGACGATTTCAGCTTTGAAACAGGACTACCAACCAAGGTTAAGCATGTGAGGGAGATAGGTGACGGCACTGTTAAGTACTGGGATACGCACACAATCTATTGCGAACAAGAGGGGACAGTTGCAGTCAGAAGCTTTGTCACCTCTGTTGGTAAGAGTTCTTGTGACCTTGGCTTTCCGTTTGGAGTGATATCACCTAAAATTTCAATTAGAGAATGCAGAGCAACACTGCCAACTGGTGTGCTTGACACAGCAGTTATTGATCAAGCCAAGGCACTGCTTGACAAGTACTATGCTGCGATGGATAGCGGTATACTTTACACAAGAATACAACCTTGGCAAGAAGAGCTAATAGACTTTGTACAAAATCACGCTGCAACTCTGCGGCAGGCAGATGACCTTGCAGCAAGGGTGATAAAAGATGACTTGACAGATGCATTTGGAATTATGTCAACATATGCAATAGCCAGCAAAGAGCATGTTATGGCATCCCAACTCAAGTACTCGGCTCAACTTCTCTCTGGTATCACAGACCATGGTATAGATGATAATCATTTCCTTGAATTCATGTCCACCAGGAAAAGCGCTCTTGAAGATGCTATTGAATCTCACAAAAGCTTGGTGTTTGTGCTTGGTCATGACAATCCTGACACAGATACGGTTGTGAGCGCAATTGCCGAGGCATACAGACAGCATCTCATACGAGGAGATGAATCTGTTTTCATACCAGTTGTTCCAGGTAACTCTACTCCGAAAGAGGTTGTTGAGCTTATCGGAAGTCAGCTGGCACAGCAATTAATACTCTCTGAGTCTTTACTCTACCAGCAAGGCTCAAAATCAGGCAGGCCTGAATGGATAATGGTTGACCACAATATTGGGCCAGAACAACCTAATACTAGGGCAATTATTGACCACCACCAGCCTTCTGATGTATGTAAAAAACAGCAGATCCCTAAAAGGATACTCTTTGCAGGCTCAACAGCAGCACTTGTAGCACAGCGAATCTATGGATTAGGCATTGAAATCCCTCAGCTCCTTTCAAGATACCTCAACGGAGCTGCCCTTATGGATACAGAAAACAGGCTTGAAGGCAAAATGACGCCACTCGATCATCTCATTATGGACAGGTTCAGTGGATATTACCGCGGTTTGATGAGACAGCTGATTTCATGCTATGATTCAGAAGAGCTTTTCACAAGAGATTATAAGGAAGACTGGAACTATTTTGGGTTTGCGGTAGCAAAATCAATAGGAATACTCGACGAAACTCATCAGTCAATACTCGAAAGACTCCAACAATTAGCACAAGAAAATAATTTGGCAAAAAACCTTCCCCTTACACTTGTTAAGGTAGTTGACTATGCGCAGGACGCTGAGACAATAAGAAGGGAAAGAGTATACACAGTGTTTAATGATACGGTATCTCCGGAATTTATTAACACAGTTTTTGACACAATTGAGGTTGTTGTGAGATCTGAATCTGGTGTCAATGTGCAAATTGAAAGAGGAAATAGATCAATAGATTATTGGGGTGTTGGCACACAACTCTCAAGAAAGAAGCTTGCTCCCGTGATGGACCTAGTTACCAAAGCATTCAATGAATTTTTCTATTCACCCTCAACTGGACTCTATTTCAAGAGAGACTTCTTGAGAACCTCATCTGAGTTGGAAGCAATCGCAGACTCATGTGGTGTTGAATTGCATACCTCTAGAGAGGGAATTGTTGTTGGAAATCCTATGGTATTAAAATTCTTATCAGAGCATTTGGGCCAAAGATTTGCTACCCCAAGCGAGTATTTCAGAGCCTACTTTGACGCTCTTGCAGTCAATGACCACAGGATGGCAGCACATCTGGCACACTCGGGTTATCTTGAGGCATTTGATGCAGCTGTTGAGGATTTCAGTTATTTGGTGGAGCATCCTGATGTTGCACTAACACATCAAGGCTTCCAGTATATTGGGGGCAATAGGAAAAAAGTGCATATACCCAGGGGTGATCCTGGATTGATTGACCCTAACAAAATTGACCTTGAGACAGGCTTTCCCCAAGAAGTGGAAGACCCGAACCAGTATGGCACAGGGTTATGGAGATACTGGAGCCCTGACCGGGAGCTAGTTTGGGTGATTGGCA
>JAHWHA010000031.1 GCA_019323665.1 Candidatus Woesearchaeota archaeon
AAAATTAACCAAGTTCCAGGTGGTGCCCTGATGCAATTGCACTGCGTTGATATTGGCATTCTTACTCAATATTATGGTTGGGTTGAATCATGGACAGATGAACAAAAATATGAGGGAATGAAGCTTTTTATTACAGAAGCCTGGAATTTGATGAATAATAGGCCAGATTCCAAGGAAGAGATACTTCTGGGAATTGAGACAAATGGTGATGTCAATTTTGAGAGTCTGGCTTTGTGGAAGTATAAGGGTGAAGTTAAGATATATGGAACCATCAGAGCAGATTTAACTGCTAAGATTGCCCGTAGGCCACATCAAAATCATGCACCTTCACGTGAGATTCAAAAGCAAGTACGCAGAAGATTAGAGAGTATCTTAGGAAAAAGGTCGTCTTGAGCAATATTTGGTGATGCTTCTATAGTAATAAAGTAATTCTCTAATTTTTCATAAATTTTTAAGCATATTTTTTGGCAAATTTACGAGTGGTTTTTATGGAAAGTTTTAAATAACTGTATCCACTTTTCAATGGTCATGAGTGCTAAAAATTTTAATCCACAGGACATGTTGGTGCATTTAACCAAGAATAGTTCAGATTTAGAAGCGAGAACAGGATATTTGGCTGTTGAGACAATTGAGCCCCGTAGAACTGTTGATATGGTGGCATATCTTGAAAGAACTGACTTTCTTAGCTCAATTGTGGCTAACGGCAAATGGGTTGTTTACGCAAGGCTTCTTAAATGGCCAACTGCAATATCCATTCTAGCCTTGCCGGAGCTATATTATCCTGAAAGCCCTGCAATAGAATTGGGAAGCATGGGGTTCGAGTACCCAGCCGATAGAATTAGACTATTACTAGATGATAATCACCTGGTTTTGACAGATCATGAGAAAGAGATAGGAAGAATAATGAATCTCAACACTGAAAATGGCTTTCAGGTTGTCGGAGGCTGGGATGATGATTTTGTTGTGCAATCTGTATCTAATGGTGTGATGGTTGGGTTTTCGCGAGCAGATAATGAGGCTTTGCAGGTGCGCAGATTTGACAATCCTTCCAAACCAGTATTTAGAAAGGAGATGGATATTTACGATTCGTATTTAACAGCTAATTATCTGGTGGTGTGGGATATCAATGATGGATTTCATGTGTGGGAGCATGAAGAAGGTGAGAATTTCAGCAATCATCGGGTAATTGATGACTGCATTGATGATCGTGTTTTCTGTAATTGGCACTTAGTAGCAGTGCAGGATGGCCATTTGTTTGGGTTTACTCATTCTAAAAATATATATGGACTGGATGGGACTCATCCGGCTGTAGCACCTAGTATCCTAAATCTGAATGAGCCAGAGCATTTGAACTTTTCTGAAGATAGGTTGGTAAACATAGCAAGACATTCTTTTAGCTATTGTGGCATAACTGATGACAGAATGCTGGTGCGTGGAAGATCAAGAACAAGTTATATACCATTAAAACATGAGTTGAGCTACCAGCTTTTTTCGAGGGAGACAATGGATTATGAAGCCACCATTAGAGGGGCTTTATGGGCAAATCTTGTTCATACTCCTGAACCTGCAAAAGTGGTTGGGGCATGGGGTGAAGGTTATGAGGCTCCGCAAATAACAGCAGAGAAAAGGTTTTAAGATTAGGGTTGTTTCCACCTGAACCATACAGACTGCCCTCCCCTTAATTTTGGGATAGAGTGACAACCTGATGAGTAAATATTAAATATTCTATGGGAATTTTCAAGGCTATGGTAGAACTAAGCCCAGAGGTGAAGGCCCAACTTGAGGAGCAGAAAAAGCAGTGCGTATTCTGCAAGATTTTAAATGGCGAGATTGCTGCAAAAAAGGTTTATGAAGATAAGGTTATGATTGGAGTGCTGGATATTAACCCTGCGGCCAAAGGGCATATGCTTTTGCTGCCCAAAGAGCATTATCCAATTCTGCCTTTCATGCCTCCTGCCAACTTTGTGCATATGTTTGGTTTGATGCCTAATTTGATTAATGCTCTGAGAAACGCTATGGTTTGTTCAGGGGCACGAGTTTTTATTGCCAATGGCGGTGCCGCAGGCCAACAGTCCTCGCACTTCCTTGTTCATATGATCCCAGGGGATAAGGGTGATGGATTTAATTATTTCAGCTTTGACAAGCTCGGGCTGGTGGATGATAACAAGTTTAAACAATTCAACCAAGTTATGGAAAATAATCTGCCTGTGATGATGAGGAAGCATTTCCAGCAGATGCCTAACAACTGGTTCAAAGGCAAGCCTGGCAATGCTGATTTTTTGGCTGATATAAAAATGAAGCAGCAAGTGCTTTACGAAGATGAAAAAGTGCTGTGTGTTGCGCATGATAACGCTTTAACAGTTGGTCATTATGTGGTGTATTCCAATGAAGAGAGAAGTGATATTGAGAAGCTGGATGTTGAATCATCTGCACATATGTTCTATGTTGCCTCATACTGCGCTAATGCTGTTTTTCAGGGGCTTGGGGCTCATGCAACCAATATAATTATGAAAACAGGCACTTGTTCTGACAATGCTGAGGGCAGGCTTTGCATACATGTGCTGCCCAGGTATGGCAATGACGGGCTTGATCTGCTCTGGAAGCCGATGGAGAATAAAGGTAATCTTGATGATATTGCTTCTAGGATAAGAGACCAGATGTTTGAGGTTGAGCATTCACAGAAAGAGGTGAGAAAAGTGGAGACTCTTGACCTTGATGCAAAAGAGCTGCATAAAATTAGTGACAGCAAGGATGTTGATGTGAAAACTGAATCTGCCAAGGATGAGATTGAGGAAGCACTGAAAAAGTATCGTGGGGAGTAAAATTTTATTCAATTTCTAAATATATCCTACAAAGGTTTTTATAACAACTCAGAATCCAAAAGATTATGACAGATCTAATCGCATGTGTTTCAACTGGTAAAGGCACCTGGACTGAGGTGTTGAATTTGATTGATGCTGAGGAGTGGGAG
>JAHWHA010000032.1 GCA_019323665.1 Candidatus Woesearchaeota archaeon
AATGACATCAAAGATGCTGTTGTGTCTGTGCTCTCGCACAGAATCAGGCTTAAGCCCTCAAAGAAATATCTGGTAACACCCGAAGACTATGTAAAGCAGCAATTCGATATGTTCTCTGAGAAATCTGGGTTGAATGAAGAGGGTGATGCACCCTGATATCCCTGAGCAAGAAGAGCTTGAAGAGATTTTTGAATTAACAGGTAAAATAGGCTCTGATCTTTCAAAGCAAGGGTTGATGCATGCTGTTCTTGAAGGCGATAAAGAGAAAATAGAGCAGGGCAAACTTATTACCGATGCTATAAACAACAGCGTTGGCTCTTTCACTCCTGACCTTATTTTCAAAAATTTGGTAAATGACTACTCGATAGCAGAACAGCTTTACGGTGAGTCATTTATCCGCCGTATCTCTGGTTTTAACCCTAAATATCTTGAGGATAATCTGCATATTCCAGAGTTCAAGCGCCATCTTAAGAGTGCGATTGAGCAGCGTATTGAGGAGTTGAAAGAACAGGGGTTTGTTGACAAAGAGGGCAGTATAACAGATGTTGGGTTGGAGATTGCTTCTGTCACAATGTATGTGGACGAATTGAACAACCTTATACCAAAAGGGTTTATTGGCACAAAGATCCAGAAAAGGGGCAATGTATATGGTGAGAAATCAGAGTTGACAAGATTCAGTAAACAAAGCTATCGGAATATTGCTGTGCGTAAATCAATCAAGCTTGCTATTAAACGGGGGCATAGGCAAGTTGAGGTTGAAGACCTCAGAGCTTTCAAACGGGAAGGCCGCGGCCAGATTAATATTGTTTATGCGCTTGATGCCTCTGGCTCAATGAAAGGCCGCAAACTCGAGCAGTGCAAAAAGGCTGGAATAGCGCTGGCATATAAGGCGATTTCTGAGAAAGACAAGGTTGGGTTGATAATCTTTGGCGAGACTGTAAGAGAGAAACAAGAGCCAACACTTGATTTTATGAGGATACTGAAACAAATTGCTAATGCAAGGGCAACTAATGAGACCGATATTGCCAAGACAATTGTGAATGCAGTCGAGCTCTTTGTGTCAAGTGATGCAACAAACCATCTTATCCTGATAACAGATGCTGTACCAACTAAAGGTGATGAGCCTGTGAGAAGAACCTTGGAAGCTGTGTCAGAAGCAAGGTCAAATAGGATTACTATAAGTGTTGTTGGAATTGGGCTTGATGGAAATGGTGAGAAGCTCGCAAAAAGAATTGCAGAAATTGGTGAGGGCAGGCTCTATGTTACCAGGGACAGTGAGAATATTGATGTTCTGGTGTTAGAGGATTATTATGAGGTTGTTGGATGACTTTAGGATTTAATATATTATAGTTTTATATATAGGCTATGTTTCCTTGGGGATATGAAAATCCTTGCGTTTGTTGATATTCATGGCAGCTTCAAGCTTCTTGATGAGCTTGAGCCAAAGGCTGCTGAAGCAGATGTTCTTGTAAGTGCAGGTGATATCTCAAGGTTTGAGATGGAACTTGATAAGATTCTTGGCAAGGTAAACAGCTTTGGGAAGCCTGTACTTATAATTCACGGCAATCATGAAAATCCAAAAGTGCTTGAGGATGCGTGCAGAGGCTTTAAAAATATAATTTTTGCCCATAAAAAAGCCCAGATTATTAATAATATGCTTTTTTTAGGGTTTGGAGGGCTTGGTTTTGAAAAATCAACTCCTGAAATGGAGCAATTCTTTAAAAAACACCATAAAGAGCTTAAAAATTCCAAAGAAGTTGTTTTTATTACCCATGCGCCCCCATACAACACTGCACTTGACAAGATCAATAGTAGCCATAATGGTAATAATACTCTGCGGAATGTGATTATCAAATATCAGCCAAATATTTTAGTTTGCGGTCATTTCCATGAAAACTCTGGCAAAACTGATATATTGGGGAATGCCAAGCTAGTTAATCCTGGGCCTTCTGGAGTGCTCTTGGAACTATAGATTAATACAAGGGAATACTCCGTTTCAATACTTTTATAGCCATATATGAAACTATATATAAGCTGTTTCAGGGCTGTCTCAATTTTGGGTTGAGACTGTCTCAACACTGTCTCACAATCTCCACAGGAAACAAGGGGGTGTCCTCTCCAAAGGAAATCATGGGGTGTCTCAATCAAGTCTCATTTTTGCCACAATGCTGTCTCACTATTAACCAATTGAGACAAACAATTTTAAACAGCAACTATTTTTACAGCTGTATGGGGGATGAGCTAGAAGAGCTTAAGCATAATTTGAAAGTCTCTTTTTCGCGTATGAAGGAGGATATAACAGATAATAAACAGAAGGTTGAGCTGCTCATTGAGATTAACAAGCAGCTTAAAGAGCAGATATCAAGGCTCGAGACTCAGAT
>JAHWHA010000033.1 GCA_019323665.1 Candidatus Woesearchaeota archaeon
GGAAGGAGTCTCGTATGTAACGCCGCATGATGTGAAAGTTATCGCCAAGGATGTGCTGAGACACAGGCTGATTCTTAACTATGAAGGGCAGGCAGAGGGCATATCAACGGATGCTGTCATTGACGAGCTTCTGGCCAAAGTGCCGGTGCCTTAAATGGAGATAAAGTATCTTAATATCGATTTCAAACCTCTTATAAAGAAGCTTGAGATAGGATTACAAAGAGAATACACAACAGAGGCTTTCTCCTCTTCTTGGAAGAGTGTTTTCAGGGGGCGTGGGCTTGAGTTTGACAGTTATCGCACTTATGTCCCGACTGATGACGCAAAGGAGATTGACTGGAAGGCTTCGCTGCGCTCAAATGAGCTACTTATCAGGGTTCTCACTGAGGAGCGTAATGTAAATGTGTTCATAATGATGGACGTGAGCAATAGCATGATTTTCACATCAACTGAGAAACTCAAGTGCGAATATGCAGCCGAGATCTCTGCCACGATTGCATATGCTGCCTTAGGCGCAGGTGACAGTGTTGGGTTGTGCATGTTCACGGACAAGATTTCCAAACTGGTGCCTAGTAATATAGGTAGGAAGCAGTTCTATATGATTTCACGTGCACTAGCAAATCCAAAGTTGTATGGAGGCAACTATGACCTCAATATGGCTATAACAAATGCTCTAAACCTGCTTAGCAGAGGTACCATAGTGTTTATTGTATCTGATTTCATTGGTCTGCCTGAGGACTGGGAGGATTTGCTTGGCACAATGACACGTAAGTTTGAGGTAATTGGTATAATGGTACAGGACCCGAGAGATGTTGTATTGCCACCTAAATCAGGACAATATGTGCTCTCTGATCCTTTCTCTGATCATGACATCCTTGTTGATCCATCTGCTTTGAGAGAAGTTTATGAGGAGCTCTCAAGGAAGCGCAACGAAGAAATCCAGAATGCTTTCAAGAAAAAAGGTGCTTCGTTTATGGCAATACACACAGATGAAAACTATGTATTCCCCCTAATCAAGCTTATGATGCAGAGGGTAAGTCAATGAAAGTCACTTTTTTAAGGCCATTGTATCTCACCTTTCTAGTAAGTATTCCCTTTTTCATTGTAGCACATTTTCTTATTCTGAAACATATCAGGAGGCGCGCGCTTAAATTTGCCAATTTTGAGGTTCTTGAGAGAGCCCTGGGTAAGCAATTACTAAACAAGAATATTATTGTGCTTATTGTTAGGTTGTTTGCGCTGATATTGTTCATTCTCTCTACTGCAGGCACAACTCTGTGGTATACAGGTAACCCAAGCACTTATGACTTTGTGGTCGCAATTGATGCTAGTAGCAGTATGCTCGCTTCTGACTATGCTCCAAACCGAATAACCGCTGCAAAGAGTGCTGCCACAGAGTTTGTTGATAATCTTGCCTTCCAGTCGAGTGTTGGGCTCGTGAGTTTTGCAGGAACCAGTTTTGTTGAAGTTGACATCACATCTGATAAGGTACTTGTAAAGGACAAGATCAATGAGATGATTGTGAGGCCAGTGGGAGGCACAGACATCGGAGAGGCAATCACCACTGGCACAAATATGTTGAAGGGCTCTGAAAGGGCACGGGCGATTGTGCTGCTAACTGACGGGCAAAGCAACGTAGGCACTGATCCTAAGTATGGTGCTGAGTATGCAGCAAATAACCAGGTGACAGTGTTCACTATAGGTGTGGCCACTGAGACAGGTGGCAGATTCCCAAGAATTGATGCAATATCCAAACTTGATGAGGGCACTCTAAGGATGATTGCTGAGAACACTGGAGGTGCCTACTATAAGGCTGAGAACGAGGAGCAGTTAAAATTCGCATTCCAGCAGATTTCTGAGACCACCGAGCAGCTAGTGTCATTCAATCTGCAGCTTAGTCTTATGCTGGCTGCACTTCTGCTCCTGTTTATTGAATGGGGATTGATAAACACCGTCTACCGGACATTGCCTTAATCCTTAATAATTATTTTAACCTATCCATATACTTGGTTTTAAAAGGCTCTTATTTGATCTCAATGAGATTCAGCCTAATTGTTCTACTGCATAAAGAAACATCCCTGCATTCCAGGCAAATGGTTTCTGTGATCTGTAAATGCATCTTGAGACAGGTGTGCCATCAGGTTCAAAAACCTCATGAACAGTACCCTGATTTACAATATGTTGTGAAATTCTCTTTAGAAGCTTCTTTGATTCTCTGCTCGTTCCTAATTTGAATTTTACCACAACATCAAGGCAACCTAACCAGGGCCATCTGATGCCGCTGTGGTAATCTCCAACTCCTACCAAGTAATCTACTATTGTGCGCTTTGAAAAAGGATAATTTGGATAACTCACCTTGGTTGGGGTTGGGAAATTGATTTGATATTTTTCGATGCAGTACTGGATCTTACTGGATTTGTAACTGTCTGCGATGTCAAATAATATTGCCAAAAGGTTTCCATCTGTGGAAAAATACTCATGACGCCTTAAATTATTATCAATCCAATCTGTATAGTATTGACCATTCCAGAATAAGCTGTTGATCATTGCCTTGACAATCAGGTGAAGCTTAAGATAATACGCTGATTTGTGTTTGTCACCAAGTTTGTGATGCATAGATGAAATCTGCTTCAGTGCCTCACAATGTAGCACATTTGTGTAAAGCACTTTCCCAGATTTTTTAATTGAATCTGTCCAGCCCGCATAGTAGCATTCTTCAATCAACAGATCATTGTCTTTGTCGCATGCGAGATTCCACTGAATTGATTTATCAAGTTTGAAAATATTATTTTCAATAAATTTGAAATCTTTGGTCTTCTCAAGATACATAGATGAGACAATGATAAGGAGTGAGTTTTGATCAGTTGTTTTGTTGCGGCCTTTATCTTGTGTGTATCTAGGTTTTATCTTGTGCCTTGTTTGGATGCCCAACAGTTTAAGGCCCACAAAATACTGACCTACTCTCATAGGGATCTGA
>JAHWHA010000034.1 GCA_019323665.1 Candidatus Woesearchaeota archaeon
ATAAATTTTGGTATCTTCTCATATGCAACAGAACCCTTTATACCCGTACTCTCAAATAATCTTTGGATGATTACCCATACAACACAAATCGGTACAAGAACTATACCCCAGAATGAACTTAAGGACGGTTCAGAGTCTGCACTGAACAAGCAGCACAATATAACATATATCATCAATAGAATGAGGACAACATTTACAAAATACATAATTATTGTCAAAGACCCTTCACGAGAAGGAGATGTGACTCACAGAATAATAAGCCAGTATCTTGCCTCAGAGTATAACATCTCGGCATTGTTTGATGGTGCACAATTTTCAATGTTTCAGGTGCCAGATACTTACTATATCCATTCTGTCCAGCCTGTGCACACACAGCTCACTGTGGATGAGATATATTCTGCAAGAGATGGTTGGTTGGTATATTCCTTCCTTAAAAATCAAAGTGATGAGGACTATGAACTTGAGCTTAATGATGTTGGCAAAATAACTAGCTTAGATTATCCTACTGTTTTCGAATACGAGCTCACTTCACCAGGAGAGATACATATCAATGGCAACTTTGAAGGAGAGTGGATTGTTGTTAAAGACCACTATTTCCCTACATGGCATGCTTACATGGGCACTGAGGAGCTTAGGATAGAGGAGAGTAATCTTGGCACACTTCTAATCAAGTCACATGCCGGCAACGAGATAATCTTAAAGCACAAACCCTACCCGTTTGAACCATTGCTTTCTATTGTGGCTCTTATAGCGCTTATAGTAAGTTTTTTATTGCCAGCTAGATTATCCAGTCGACCATCAGGTAAAAAGGAGTCGTATGAAGATTAATAATCTTGCTTTGGTTATTCCGGCACACAACGAGGAGAACAATCTCCAAAGGATTGTGCCTGCAATCTTAAAAGAGTTGAACAAATATATCTTTGAAATTGTCATTGTGAATGATGCCAGCTCTGACAAAACAAGGGAAGTGGCTGAGAAGTTGAAGAAAAAGTATAGAAAACTGAAGCTAGTAAATAGAACACCTCCTTGTGGTGTTGGCAGAGCACTCAAAGACGGCTTTAAGGCAGTAAGCAAGAATGCAGAGTGGGTTCTCACTATGGACTGCGATTTTCTGGAGAATGTCAAAGAGGTCAAGCGGCTCATAAAAAAGGCAGATGAAGGTTATGATGGGGTTATTGGCTCAAGATATATTGAAAGAGGAAGGCTGGTCAACTATCCGCCAATAAAAAGGTTCTCAAACCGCATCTATCATATACTAGTTAGAGGCGTGCTTGGGATTAAGCAGGTTGATTTAACAAACAATTTCAAGCTGTATAAAAAAGAAATCATTGATTCAATTGAATGGAAATCAAATGACTTTGCAATCAACGCAGAGACAGGCATATTCCCAATACTTGCTGGCTACAGAATTGCAGAAGTGCCTGTCTCATGGGTACAGCGCTACTTTGACAAATCAGATTTCAAAGTGATCAAGCTGGCACCAAGTTATCTTAAGGTTGCGTTTAGGGCAATAAGGATGAAATTTGGTGGATATAGCTCTGCAAAATATTAGAATCTATTAACTAAATTAATCTTTAAATTAGTCTTTTTCAGCCCGATTTAAACCTCAACCTCAAAAAATGCAGAATACAGCTGGTCACCAATAACAAACTGCTTAACTGGCTTAGTGAGATTATAAGCTAGAATCTTAAGCTCCTGAGGGAAAACCACCAGAGCATCATATGAAGGCGCATCTGTTGTTGAAGGATCAAATCGCACATTCATCACAGTGTAATTAACACCATACTCTTGCAGGTATTCTTTGTGCTCAAGTGTGGTTATCATTGGCCTGTTTGGGTCAAGCAGGAAAACTGCATCAATATAAACATAATCAACACTGTAATCCTCTAAAAGCTCAACTGTTTTCTCCTTATTGTTGCCGTATAACATCACCATTGCATCCGCATATCTCTTATCAACATCAACATAATAGCTGGCATGAGTTCTGCGCACAGCAACAACCTGCCTACCAGATAAGGCATTCAAGGCAAATGCGCTCTCATCATGTGCTAAGAAGACATCATCCTTACCCGTGTTATCAAGCATCCAACTCTCGATATCTAACAGCACTTGCATCCCTGCATCCATTGTTCTTCCGTATTGTATCCATTGGTCGTTGTTGATAGCAACATAACGCTGGTAACTCGTAATTAACAGCAAACCAACAAAGACTCCGAAAACAATATTTTGACTGATTCCAGTCTTACTGAGCATTAGCTGAATGTTCTTGATACCAAAGCCAAATAGCACAAGCCCTACAATCCAAATGCTGGCACTCCATAAATGGATTGGCACAATCCAGTTGTTAAGCAGAGGTTTTGTAATGAGGAAATGACCAGCCAATATCAATGCTGCTGCAAACCAGTAGATTGCATAGCGCTGCTCCATCTTTTTCTTGTTGAGTATACAGAAAATCAGTCCAAGAAGTGAAACAATCCCAAAGATAAATGGTACGACACCAACAGGCTGCCAGAAAACACCCAACCCTAGCCTCAAAACCCATCCAAGTCCTGTATTGTCAATGTTTTGCAGTGAGTACTGCTGGGTCTGATTGAGGGTTTTCATGTGGTAAACAAAAATCCAAGGTCCAATGAGTAGCATTGCCACAACAATGCCAATTACAAACATAGTAAAATATTTTTTTGTGACTAAAACAATGTTCTTTTTTAAGGAGCTCTTTTTAGACTTGCTAAAAAATTCAACCACAATTGTGAGCCCCATAATCCCCAAAAGTGCCATAAAA
>JAHWHA010000002.1 GCA_019323665.1 Candidatus Woesearchaeota archaeon
ATTCTTGAGATTTTGCCTTTATGTTTAAGCTTAAGCAGTTTTTCTATCTGCTTGTTTTCTATACCAAGATCCTTTGGGCCGCAAACATATTTGCCATCAATTTTCACTTCATCTACGATCCAATCACCTTCTGTGAGTTTTTCAATTGGGATGAACTTAATCATAGCCGATTCCTCAACTGATTTCACAAACAGCCACAGGTAGAATGTGAGCACGGGCGCAGATGCGATTAGCAGTATACCTGATCTTACTAATGGGTCTTGGAAGAAGAATGAGGCTATGCAGAAGAGCAAGGCAGCTGCGATAAATATTATGAATGCTAATCTGCTCTCTCGCTTGCGTTTCCTGAAGGCTCTGAGGAATTTTCTCTGGTTTCGCAAGGCAAGATAGAAGCTGTATCCCAAACCAAAGACTGCGCCTGCCACCACTGAGTTGATCCAGAATATTAGTAAAAGGGGAATCTCTGTGAGTGTTGGATTAAGGCCAAGCAATACTCCTATGCCCATTAGGAGTTTTGAATCTCCACCACCCCACTGCCCTGTGTAAAACATAACAAGCGCAACAATTACAAAGGCAATGAAGCCAAGGATACCAGCAATCAATGGCTGCCATGATTGCATTACTGCCGAGGCAATTATGCGTACACCAAATCCAAAGAAGATTGTTGCATAGCTCAGCCAGTCCGGTACCTCTCTTGTTCTTAGGTCTGAGATTGAGGCTATGAATAATGAGATGAGTGCTGCAGTGTTTGTGATTGCTGTAAGCATATATTGTGCTTTTTATAAGAACATTTATAAATCTTGTTTTTTACTACTCTCCAGAAGAATGAAACCTAAGCATATTGCTGTGTCGCTTGAGAAAGATATAGGCAAATGGTCCGAGATGACCAATAAGAGTGTTCAAGACACTTACAGCTCTAGGTCTGAACTGGTGCATGAGCTTGTGAGAGCTCAGATCAGGCTGAATATTCCAATCTTGACTGTGTTCTTGCTAAGCTCAAAAACCAAGCAGGAGCACATAGTTGAGGCTGTGGATAGTCTGGCAGAGCTTTTCAAGGAGCTTGCAGTGAGCCAGGATATATTGCAGAACCAGGTTAAGGTTGGAGTGCTCGGCAAATGGTATAGCTTACCTGACAGGCTAGTTGATATCATTAAATGTGTAATTGATGAGACCAAGGAGTTTGACAAATTCTTCCTCAACTTCTGCATAATGTATGATGGGCAGGAAGAGGTTGTTGATGCCTGCAAGCTTATTGGCCGCAGAATAGAGGCTGAGAAGCTTGACCCTGAGGCTATAACCAGAGAGATTATTAAGGAGGATTTGTATACCTCATATTTCCTTGCCCCGGATCTTGTGGTAATAAATGGTGACAAGCGTTTAAATGGATTTCTGCTGTGGGATATTAGCAACGCTCTGATTTATTTCACAGGCAAGGAGTGGCCTGAGTTCAGGTTTGAGGATTTGAAAAAAGCGATTGACTTGTTTGAGTTGGTTAATTGAGTTTTCTATTTAGATTATATTGTATTTGTGTTTCCTGGCGGCCACCACCACCCAGGCCACGACGGATTTTTCTCATTGAAAGGAAAAATCCTACTCGGCAGCCTGGAATCCTATACTCTCAATTATTGGTAAACACCAATATAGGAACCCAGTCTGCCTCGCCGGGCCAGGTGGTGGCCACCCTAAAAAATTGTCCAGCCATGGCGCAGACGAGGCGGGGGTTGTCCCTTAGGGGGTGCCGAGTAGGGCAAATCCCAATATTTTGGTGATTTGACCGTCTGCCGCCATGGATGGCTGGAAAATTGTTATTAGAATGCTTTAACATATTTTGACTTTAATAGTAATAAGCATAGATATAAATCATAAATTAAGAAAATTATATATACACCAACCGCAAATTTTTATGTAAAAGGGGTATATTCAATGAGTTATTTCAATATTAAGAAGATCAATGCAAGGCAGATTCTGGATTCGCGCGGCAATCCCACTGTTGAGGTTGATGTTGTTACAGAGGTTTGGCGCGGCCGCGCCAAGGTGCCGAGTGGTGCTTCGACTGGTAGATATGAAGCCTTGGAGTTGCGGGATAAAGAGAAAGCTTTCAATGGCAAGGGTGTTGAAAAGGCGATTTCAAACATCAATAAAATTATTGCCAAAAAGCTTGCTGGCATTGATGTAAGAAAGCAGTCTGTGATTGACAAAACCCTCATAAAACTTGACGGCACTGCAAAGAAATCCAAGCTTGGAGCCAATGCTATTCTTGGAGTTAGTCTTGCGTGTGCAAGGGCTGGCGCGCACTGTAATAATTTGACCTATTGGGAGTATCTTGGCCAACTCTCTGGCAACAGTAAACCTGTGATGCCTGTGCCGTTCATGAATATCCTCAATGGTGGTGAGCATGCTGACAACAAATTAGCGATACAGGAGTTCATGATTGTGCCTCTGGGCAAGTGCTATTCTGAATCTCTGAGGATGGGTGCTGAGGTTTATCATGAGTTGAAGAAAGAGATTTTAAAAAAATATGGTAAGGGCTCAACTGGTGTTGGTGATGAAGGTGGCTTTGCACCCAATGTCAGCACAACCAAGCAGGCGCTTGATCTGATTACCAAGGCGATAAGCGATACCGGTTATTCAAAAAAGGTAAAGATTGCGATTGATGCGGCTGCATCTTATTTCTATAAAAGGGGCAAGAAACCAAGATATTTAATTGATGGTGCTGAGTTCCCAAAGGAGAAGATGATTGACTATTACAGCTTTTTGATGGATGTTTATCCGATTGTCTCTATTGAGGATCCTTTTGAGGAGAATGATTTTGCGAGCTATGCAAAGCTGACGAGAATAGCAAAAAAGCAAAAAGTTATGGTTACCGGTGATGATTTGACGGTTACAAATGTGAAGAGAATCAGAAAAGCGGCAAAGGCAAAAGCCTGCAGCTGTCTGTTGCTTAAGGTGAATCAGATTGGCACTTTGACAGAGGCGATTGCTGCTGTTA
Source organism: Candidatus Woesearchaeota archaeon (assembly GCA_019323665.1). Lineage (GTDB taxonomy): Archaea > Nanobdellota > Nanobdellia > Woesearchaeales > JAGVZT01 > JAHWHA01. The sequence continues at coordinate 2,990 of JAHWHA010000002.1, forward strand.
AACTCGCACAGAAGAACAAATGGAAAGTGATGGTTTCTCATCGCAGTGGTGAGACTGAGGACACTTTCATTGCTGACTTTGCAGTTGGTTTAGGTAATGGCTTGATTAAAGCTGGTGCGCCTTGCCGGGGTGAGCGGACTGCAAAGTATAATGAGCTGCTCCGGATTGAGGAGAGGCTTGGGAAAAATGTTAAATATGGAGCATCTGTTTTAACAGGCAAGTAATTTGCTTTTTTAAGGTTATAATAATGGAAAAGATTGATTCTATTGATGGGCTTGAAGACAAGGCTAAGCAGATTAGGCGAGATATTATCAGGATGCTGGCAAAGGCTGGCAGCGGCCATCCTGGGGGTAGTTTGAGTGCAGCGGATATTGTTACTGCGCTCTATTTCAATGTGATGAATTACCGCGCTGACAACCCTAAGTGGGATGATAGAGATAGGTTTGTTTTATCAAAGGGTCATGCTTGTCCAGTGCAGTATGCTGCTATGGCGAGGGCAGGGTTTTTTCCTGTTGATGAGCTTATGACACTGAGGCAGATTCACTCGAGGCTGCAGGGGCATGTTTCAAAAAAAGACTTGCCTGGTGTTGAGGCGAGCACTGGCTCACTTGGCCAGGGGTTGAGTATTGCTGTTGGTATTGCGCTTGCGGGCAAGCTGGATATGAAAGATTACAAAGTGTATTGCATGCTTGGAGATGGTGAGCTGCAGGAAGGCCAGATTTGGGAGGCTGTTATGACTGCTGCCCAATTCAAGTTAAGTAATTTGGTTGCTATTGTTGATTATAACAAGGTGCAGTTGTCTGGGTTTCTTGATGACATCAAATGTGTTGAGTGCATGTCTGCGCGCTGGAAGGCTTTTGGGTGGAATGCTATTGAGATCAATGGTCATAATATGAAACAGATTTTAGGGGCGTTTGAAAAGGATTTCGGCAACCAAAAGCCTACGGTTATAATTGCTGACACTATCAAGGGTAAGGGTGTATCTTTTATGGAGAATAAGGCAGAGTGGCATGGCATGGCGCCTAATGCTGAAGAGGCTGAAAAGGCGCTGAAGGAGTTAGCATAAAATGGCAGTTGAACTTACAGATTTCAAAAAGCTGGAGTACAAAGCTACTAGGGCTGGCTATGGAGATGGCGTGCTTGAGCTTGGCGCAAAGAATAAGGATGTTGTTGTGCTCAGCGCAGATCTGTCGCCTTCGCTTAAAATTCTGCCTTTTAGAGAAAAGTTTCCAAAAAGGTATTTTGAATTGGGTGTGGCAGAATCTGACATGGCTGGGGTTGCTGCTGGTCTTGCGTTTAGTGGCAAGATTCCTTTTATGAGCACGTTTGCTGTGTTTGCAACTGGCCGCTGTTTTGATCAATTGAGAGTGAGTGTTGCTTATGCAAATGCCAATGTGAAGATTGCTGGGAGTCATGCAGGTGTTCATACTGGTGAGGACGGTGCTTCGCATCAGGCTCTGGAAGATGTTGCTTTGATGCGTGTGCTGCCCAATTTCACGGTGGTTGTGCCATGTGACTATAATGAAGCCAAAAAGGCAACTATCCAGAGTGCTGCGGTTAATGGTCCTGTTTATCTCAGATTATTTAGAAATAAATTTCCTGTGATTACAAAAAGTGAGTCTGATTTTAAGATTGGAAAGGCCTCGGTTTTCAGAGAGGGCAAAGATGCAACTATTGTTGCATCTGGACTGATGGTTTATCATTCGCTGCTTGCTGCCGAGAGTCTGAAAAAGCAGAAGATTGATGTGAGGGTAATTAATCTCCATACTATTAAACCTATTGACAAGGATGCTATATTAAAGGCCGCGAAAGAGACTGGCAGGATTGTGACTGCTGAAGACCATCAGATTGGTGGTGGTATGGGAAGTGCGGTTGCTGAGTTGTTAGCAGAGAATTATCCTGTTCCTATGAGGTTTGTTGGTGTGAGGGATAGGTTTGGGCAGTCAGGAAAGCCTGATGATTTGCTGAAGGAGTATGGATTGACTGCAGGTGATATTGAGAAGGCTGTGGTTAAGGTTATTAAAAAGAATTGAACAAAGTTATCTGAAGTTGAGTATCATTTCTCCATAACCGCGTGGATCTGCTGCGCCTGCGACCATGAAATGGCTTGGTGATGTTGAGCTTAAATCCACATTCATGCGCATGTTCTCTGCCTTGCTGTCTCCATCACTTCCTTCTGTGGCAAATTTGATGGTGTATGGTTTGCCTGCTTCCACATAATAATCTTGAATATC
>JAHWHA010000035.1 GCA_019323665.1 Candidatus Woesearchaeota archaeon
ATTGAACCATTGTTCGCTATAGATGTAACTCCTGTGATCAACTATGGCGCATTGTTACCCGGTGAGATTTCATTGAGCGATGTTGCTGCCAACATCACTAATTTGGGGAATGTTGAGACAGATTTGGCCATACGAGGCTATGCCTTTAATGACGGTGATCCTTGGGCAATGAACTGCTCTGGTTATGGGAACATAAACCTGGAGTATGAGAGGTATTCACTCACTGCAGACCTCGGTTTTGAAGCGATGACATATAATCTAACAAACCATTTCATCAATCTCACGGATTTTGATCTTGAAAAAAAGATTGATGAAAGTGAGAATTCAACAAAGAGTATTTACTGGAAGCTGCAGGTGACACAAGCAACTCTTGGTTATTGTACAGGTACGGTAATATTTTCCGCATATCAACCGGAATAGGTAATATCAATCGCAGTAGAGAAAAGCTTATATAAACAGATGGTTTCAGAAAAACAAAAGAGGGGGAAGATGAGGTATAAAACCATATTGGTTATTCTTTGTTTAGTTGCATTAATTCCCGGGGTATATGGTGTGAGCATTGGTGTTAGTCCTGCCAATGCCAAGTTTTTGGACATGCTGCGTGACGGGTATGCTGAGCAGTATATAACAATCAGCACATCAAGCAGTGGAGATGTATGGGCTCATTTTGAGATTGAAGGTGAAGTTGCGGATTGGATAAGCTTTGAACCTGCTGAGGAGCGCTTCCTTATGTCAAACTCTGAGCCTTACAGGGTTAAGCTTATAGCCACTCCCCCTGCAGATGCTGCAGTTGGCTCTTATTCAGGGAAGATAACATATGTAACAGACGCACTGGCTACGGTGGGTGGGGGTATGGGTAGTGCTGTGCGGGCTGCTGTGATTTCGACATTAACAGTTGGGATAACTGATAAGCAGATAATGGCCTGCCGCGGCGGTGGCTTTGGATTGTCTGACACCGAAGTTGGATATCCTATTGACTTCACAGCGACTATCAATAATGATGGTAATGTTAGATTCAAACCTGTTTTTATTCTCGAATTTTGGGATCAGTCTGAAGAAAGGATTGTGATGAGCAGGCAGCTAGTAGGGGAGGAGGTTTTGCCAACTACTTCCAGGAGCTATAGCTTCCAGATCCAACATAATCTTGAGCCTGGCCAGTATTGGGTGAATATTGTTGCTCGGTCTCCTAATGAGAATGAGGTGAACTGTTATATTACTGATATTCTAACAATGAGTGTTTTTGAGCGAGGGGAGATTGTTGATCAGGGTGTGCTCAAGGGTGTTTCAGGTAAGGTATGGGCTTTTGTTGGAGAGATTATTCCTATTAAAGCCACATTCCAGAATACTGGTGAACGCAGTGTTGAAGCTAAATTCAAGGGTAATGTTATACTTGATGAGCAGATTGTGGAATTGCTGGAGTCAGAGAGCTTGAGAGTTCAACCAGATGAAACAGTTGATTTCACCACTTATTTCACTCCCAAAGAGGCAGGCAGGTATATTGTCTCAGGTAGAGTTTTGTACAACAGCAAGCTCACATTTGAGAAGAGCACAATAATAAATGTAAATTATCCAAGCGGGCTGCAGGGTTTGAATATGATACCCATTCTATTGTATGTCTTGATTCTCGGGATTATTCTATTCCTATTTTATAAAATTCGGAAGGAGAAAAATTCGCCTAGATGAAAGAAGAGGAGATTGAGCAGTGGTACGAATCTGAAAAGGAGCGGCTTGAGCAGGAGCTCAGCGCTGCATTAACCAAAGATAAAAACAATCCTAAAGCTGAGGCAACATTCCGTGCAGGTATGAAAGAATTACATATAAGATATGAGAGCAGAATAGAGCAGTTTATTCAAAAGGAAAGGAAGGCTGCGAGAAAGAGATAAGTATTGAGCAAGTGCTCTAGTATTCTAAGGATTCTTCAAAACAACCAATAATTGACATGCTGATTCTGCACATCTTTCATTTGCATAGAGAGGGTCTTGAGAGGATTAATTGTAAAATAATGACTACAAATTGATTACATATTAAATACAAAAGATTTAAATATTTGAATAGAAAAATATATATAAAATTGGCAACTGCTTTCAAAAAGATGCATTATGCTTTAAATACAAAGTAATTACATTTTGAACACAAAATGGAAGTCGAAGTCCTAAATATCAGGCTTAGCAAGCAGATGGTTTCTTGGCTGGATTCTGTTGTTGATAAGGGAATTTACAAATCAAGAGCAGAGGCTATCCGTGATTTTATCAGGGTGTTTCTTGAGAAGGAGGATACAAAATTACAGAGATAATTGTATCTTTAAGATTGCCTAAGATACTGAATGAGCAGTTGAAGAAGGCTGCTGAGAAGAGGCATTATCTTGACACAAGCGAACTTGTAAGAAGTCTGGTGAGAGAGCATTGGCTTGCCCAGCAGAGCCCTGTTCTTCATGAGATCCATAAGTTGAGGGAAGAGCTCAGAGAGGAGATAAGGAGGGGTTTAAGTGAGAAAGAGTAAGGCACTAATTGCAGTTATGTTTATCGGGATCATACTCTCTATCTTGGGTTATGCAACTGACTACCTTGGGATTCTGCTTGAGGTGCCAGATTCGGGGGCATGGTCAAACACCAACAATGTTGCATTCAACTACACCCCAAACTACAACAGTTCAATTGAAAGCTGTTCCTTGTATATCAATTATGAGCTTAACCAGACTCATGCAAATGTGAGTCCTGGTAAAAGTGATATTTTCAGTGCATATCTCGCAGAGGGATATTATCTCTGGAATATTGAATGCCTGGCCAACGAGAGCAACGGCTCTTCAGAGGTGCGCAATCTTTTTGTGGATACTACACCTCCCAATATCTCAGCGATTGCGCCTGCCAATAATGCCACTTTGCATGAGCAAAATATTAGCCTGAGGTTTTCAGCAGAGGATAACCTAGCCGAGAAGCTCAACTGTACAGTATTGCTGGATAATGAGCAATTGAAAATAACTGACAGTTCTGATCCAAAGACTATATTTTTTAACAATCTACTTTATGGTTTACATGAGTGGAGCGTTGAGTGTGCTGATAATG
>JAHWHA010000036.1 GCA_019323665.1 Candidatus Woesearchaeota archaeon
CAGAGGCAACCAAAGCCCCTGAAGCCCATCCGGCGTATAGTGCGTCCTTAGGAGACAATCCTTTGATTAATGCAGCGGCATAACCGCCTGCAAGCCCGTCACCGCCTCCAATCCTGCATACAACTGAGATCTCTTTTGCAGGCACTTGATAAATCTCTCCACAAACACTTGCAACAGCACCCCACAAGTGGCGATTGTTATCAATTTCCTCTCGCAGACTGGTGACAATTATTTCGAGATTTGGAAATTGGTCTCTGAGTTTTTGCTGTGTTTCAATAAATGGTTTCGAATCTACACAGCTTTGTTTTTTAATATTGCACTCAATGTTAAGAGAATTACTAGCATCAGTTTCGTTGCCAAAAAGCACATCAACATATCCAACCAGCTTTGTTATTTCATCAATAGCTTTTTGCCTACCACCATGATGCTTCCAAAGTTTTTCCCGATAATTCAAATCAAAACTAATTACTGCTCCTCTTTGCTTTGCCTCTTGAAAGAACTCAAGTATAAGCTCTGGCATTTGGGGTGCAAGTGCAGCAAACAATCCTCCGGTGTGCACCCATCTCACTCCGCCTTCAAATATCGATTTATAATCAAGCATACCTGGCTGGAGCATCACCGCAGCCTCATTTGAACGATTATAATCAATTTGATTGGGCATGCATCCACCAGGCGTGTGACTATACACAGCTGCATGATGTCCTGACCAAGGCGTATGAGGAAATGTATGGCCAAGAATATCAACACCAACTGTCCCCACATGCTCTCGGATCATGTCTCCTATGCAATAATCTCCCATACCAGTTACAACTGCTGTTTTTAAACCATACCTGCACGCATTTGCCGCAAGGTTGTATTCTGCTCCGCTAACATGAACCTTAAAGCTGCGAGCATGCCTTGTTGGCGTTGTACCAGAGTCAAGCCTGTGGACAAGAGCTCCGAGAGATACAATATCATATTTACATTCTTGACTTTTGTTCAAATTCAAATTGTTGACCTCTGGTTTAGAGAAAGCAAGTTTGTTAAAATAGTTTTATGTTATGTATGACAATAAATTTTAAATACTTTTAGCCTCCAATTATCATATGTAGTTGGGCGTAAAAGTTACTATATGCTTAATTGGGGCAGATAATCTTTTTGGAGGTGATTCAAATACCAATAATTACTGTTGAAACATGGCCTTTGAAAAAAGAGGACAAACCTGTTATTATCAAAAAGATAACAGATGTTTTTTCTGGGATGGGAATACCAGCACAGGCGGTAACTGTAGTAATCCACGAGACAGCGCTAGACAACTGGGGAAGCGCAGGAGAGCAGCATTCACAGAAATTCAAGGATATCAGGTGAGCCTTTGGCTGCTTAAGATAAGCTTTATGTAGTTAGGTTCCACTAGTAAACATGGATAAAAAACTCAAGAAGAACAAAACCATAACCAAAAAGGAGCATGACGACTGGCATAAAAATCATAGTGAATACGATGGCAAGCTCGACAAAGAGCATGAGCTATGCCATGAAAGAATTGGCCTCAAAGTAGTCAAAAGCAGGTAAATTTTCAATAAATCTTTTAAATAGCCAACAGATTTTCTTTGTGAAAAAGAGGTTAACTGATGAAAAAAGTGTTATATTTGATTCTGCTGATAATTTGCATGAATGTTGCGAATGCACAGCTTGCAGATTCTCCATGGCCAATGTTCCACGGCAGCATTAGGGGAACAGGACTCTCTGAACACAGCACGGCCAAGGTTGACGGATCAATTCTATGGAGCTTTGAAACTAGTGGTGGTATAGAGACATCGCCTGCTATTGGTGAAGAGGGCACAATCTATATTGCGGATGATGACTGCAAACTATATGCTGTCAATCCAGATGGAACTCAAAAGTGGGTTTTCAAAGGTGGCGAACCAGTAACCTCAAAGGAATGGGGAGGCTACAGCTGCTCACAGTCATCCCCTTCAGTTGCCCATGATGGCACAATCTATTATGCCAACATGGCAGGTTATCTTTATGCAGTTAATTCTGAAGGAAAAGAGAAATGGCGATACCCAGTTTTTATGTACAAGAATATCTGGTCTTCACCGGCAATTGGTCCAGATGGCACAATCTATATTGGCTCTGAACTATATCCCCCAAGGGAGACTGGAAAGCCTGAGGAGGGATCTGCCAAGGTCTATGCAATCAAGCCTGACGGAACACTCAAATGGGCTTATGACCTCAATTCCGCATGGTCAACAAGCACAGCAGTAATCGGCTATGATGGCACTATTTACACCACAGGCAGTGATGGTGCCAATAACATGGTAAATACAGTTTTTGCATTCTCTCCCAATGGCAAAGTTAAGTGGAAGTTTGTGCCAAAAGATGGTGTGGTTGAGGGCTCAATTGCTCTTGGTGCTGATGACACGCTTTATTTTGGAGCAAAGGGTGAAAAAGATCCAAGAAAAGGAAAATTCTATGCCCTGACTAAAAATGGAAAAGAGATATGGTCTGTTGCCCTTAACAATGGGATGAGTGTTGCACCTGCTATTGACGGCGATGGCAATGTCTATTTTGGTGATTGGGGGGGTGTGTTTTATGCATTTGACTCCTCTGGCAAAGAGCTCTGGCGTGCTGAGACACCTCCTGCCTACGAGGCATTGAGCTCTTCACCAGCAATGAGCGCTGATGGGACTATTTACTTTGGGTCAACTGGTGGATATTTCTTTGCTTATACCACTAAAGGCAAAGAGAGATGGAGGTTTTGGGAAGAGCATGGAGGTATAGTGGCAAGCCCAGCAATTGGCAAGAACAATGTGGTTTATGTGGCAGCAGTGCCTGGCAAACTTTATGCAGTTGGCTCTGGTTCAGGTGTATTCCTGCCAGAAGGACCAGAGGGGAATTTAAAGGGTATAGAAGAGGACAGCTGTCCGCATCACGTTTATGGCACTGAGGAAGAGGGTTTTTACGGCGCTTTTTATATGAGTCAGAAAGACCTTACTGATGATGATGTGGAATGGATTAAGCACAATTGTCCAACAACAACTTGGCCTGAGCATATGGGTGGATATGAATGGATGCTGGATTATGAGGTTAAGGAAGAAAGTCTTGACAAGATTGAGGATTCAAAAGAGGGTTATTGCGGGGATGGAATATGCAGTGACGTAGAGACAGATTGCCCAGATGACTGCAAGACAATGCCTCTGGATGATGGGGAAAACACCACGATTGTGTGCGGTGATGGCAGATGCGATGAGGGTGAATTAGAGTGCCAGGATGACTGCGGCACACATGAGATTGCAAAACCAATTTCAGTAGCAGTATGCGGCAACAACATCTGTGAGATAGGAGAAAGTGAATATTGCCATGATGATTGCGACAAATCTCAGAAAAGTCTGTTTGGCAAGCTTGTTGAGTTTTTCCAAAAGTTGTTCAGGAGATAGCCCAAATTCTTTGACATTGGTTATTAACACACTTTATGTCAAAATTATATCCCTCTGCGGGACACATTTCGCACATCACTCTCATTTTTGGTCTTTTAAAAGGACAGAAGACATGCCAGTCTTTATTTACAGCATCGCCGCAATCACAATAACCGCAGCTTGTGTCTCTCAAAACACAGTCAGAATCTGTAATGCAGCTCTTATCAGGAGCGCCTGAAAAGAATTTGTTAAAATATGAAAGGGCTCCTATAAAATTTAGGGCAAACAGGATGACAATTATTGCAGCAACTATTAATCCGATCCAAATTCTTTTCTTCATTTGTCTGTTTTAAACCCTCCAATTTATATTTTTATGATAGCTTCAAGCTATGCTATTGAAGTGATTGAAAAAACTCTTTAATATGATTAAAAGCCTCCTTTAAAGTTGTATAGTGTGCAATCCTCACATTTGGATTGCCATTAATCATCCCAGAAAGCCTTTTGTTACCCTGTTGTCTGTATAGGCAGAGTACTGGCTTTTTCATCTCTTCAGCCTTGCCAATCTCATAGCCAACGCCTAGCGAGGGGGTTGAGACTTCTGCTATCAGAACATCTGCCTCTTTGATCCAAGCCAGATCACGGCTGTAAATATGCTCGTCAATTAGGCCATCTTCACCTTTTACTGTCAGGTCTGTGTCACCGATGTGCTCTGTTAAAACTTGGCCGTATTTTCTTAGATGTCTAATTAGCTCTAAGTATATTTGTTTATCATCCCTGCCTCCACGGATTGAGCCTGCAAAATAGATCTTCATTATGATGATGTTCTGATTATTCAATATGTATATATAAATATCGTAAATGGAAAATCTATTATTAAAATAATCACTTAAAGGGCACCTTTTGTAGAACTTTAATTCCTCTCTTTTTAAAATAGGCAATAAATTTATCTTTGTTTTCTAGAGTTAATGGCAAAAACCCATAATCATTTCCCTGAAACCTGTTAAGCCCGTATCTGTTATTTAGA
>JAHWHA010000037.1 GCA_019323665.1 Candidatus Woesearchaeota archaeon
AATCCTTTTTTTTGAGATAGTTTTTAGCAAGATAATCCTTGTCTATGTAATAATAGTTGAAGATCTGCGCTACCTCCTCTATTGAGGTTATCTTGTTCTTTACCAGGTATTTGAGTATGGCTATCTTCTCGTTGATCTCCTGGTTGACCTTCTGTTTTGAGAGACCTGAGAAGAGTTGCAGAGTCCTGTAAAATTCAGAAGGCTCCTTCACCTTTGCCAGTGAATCTGAACTGAAGTCGTACTGATACAGAAGCTGGGCATCCCCTTTCTTGCTGATCTCAGCCATCTGGAAAGTGCGTCTTGTGTTAGTGCGCCTGTTCCTGTTCTGAACAAATACGAGGTCCACTGCTGCCAGAAGTGTTTTTGAAATCCCAATTGGGTCTGTTGTAAGTCTCGTAATTGCTTCGTCCACTGTGTTTGCATGAAGTGTGGCATAGACACTATGGCCTGTATGCATTGCCTCGAAGAGAACCTCAGCCTCCTTCTTTCTCCTGATTTCTCCAACTATAATCCTGTCAGGCCTCATCCTGAGTGAGTTGACAATCAGGTCGAGCATTGATACTCCACCGCGACCCTCAGGGTTCGGAAGCCTGGTCTCCATGGGCACCCAATGGAGGGTGTCTGGCAGCCTTATTTCGCGAGTGTCTTCTATTGAGACAATTCTCTGGTTTGTGGGAATGAACTGGCTGAATACATTGAGTGTTGATGTTTTTCCTGAACCTGTGCCTCCAACAATGAGGATTGAGAGCTCGTATTGGATTGCCTCCCACACCATTGCTGCTGTTACGAGGTCAATTGTCTTGTTGAGCAAAAAGTCTGTAATTGTCCATGGATGCTCTGCAAACTTCCTGATGGTGATTGTGCTCCCTTTGGAGGTTATTGGCCACATGGTTGCGTTGACTCTGTCGCCGCTTTTGAGTCTTGCATCCAATAGAGGGGTGAGGTTGGTGATAGTCTTGTCAATCAGCCTGCCTGCAAGGGTGGCATAATGGGTGATTTTGGACTCGTCGTCCAGTGTGATATTTGTTTCGAGCCAGCCGTATTTCTTATGGTACACCCAAAGTGGCTCATAGGCATTGTTAATCACAACCTCTTCCAGGCTTGCGTCCTTGAGAAGTATTTCAATCTCTCCTAAACCTGTGCTTGTAATGATAATATATTCGCAGCACACCTCCAGCAATTCTGGTGAGAGTTCAGGCAAGAGCTCTTGCATCACTGCCAATATCTTCTCTCTGTACTCATTGAGCACCTGGCTCTGCTCCTTATGCAGCTTCAGCACTGTTTTGTAAGAAATCTTGCCGATCACCTCTTCTCTCACAAGATCAATCAGCTCTTGGGTGAGTTCAGTGAATTTGAGTATTGAAACAAGGTAGAAAGGAACTGCTGTAAGTTCCTGCTTGATAATATCCACCTCAACTGTCACTTTGCCTGCGTGCACTTCATATGTATCCAGCTTGGTTATAGGTTCTTTAGTCTTGCTGCCCTTTGCTGTGAAATGCTTCACATAAAAATCGCGCACATTGTTGTATATTTTCTTGTCAGCATCTTCTCTTTTGATGCAGTATTTGTACACATCATACAAGAGCTGGTTCGCTGCCTGGACGTCATTTGTGCTCTCAAAAAGCCTGAGCTTTTCCATGAGCTCTCTCTCGTCAAGTTTTGTGATCTGGGACTCAGGTGTGTGAAGATGACGCAGCATTGGTCCGCTAACATGCTTGTAGTCTATCTCAACATATCCCAACTGCTCAAAATAGCGGGCGATCCGTAGAACTGTGTGCTTCGGGATGTCCAGATCCTTCGCAGCTTGGGCAACAGAAACTTTTGTCAGACTCTCAACAAGGCTATATAAATCATCAATCTTTGTGCGCAGCAATTTGATAACCCCTCTTTTTTTGTTGATTTTGCCTATTGAGGTTTATATATTTTGCGTATTTGTAGCTCTCGGAGAAATTGGATTTTCAAAGATGATTTGTACAGCTATATTGTATAATAATATACTAAAAACTATTCTAGTTTACTTTTTTTACTTCGATATAATTTGAT
>JAHWHA010000038.1 GCA_019323665.1 Candidatus Woesearchaeota archaeon
CAGTTTTTGTAACAGATGATGATAGTGTGCATTTCTCTGGCACAATAGAGTCCTCATCAACCACTGTTGATGGAGATGATATCGGAGCAGATAATTCTCTTGCACCTGGAGAGATTGCGCTGGTTCAGTTTGAAAGTGACGATATGGCTTCAGAAACCGGCAAGCTGCTGCGTGGAACCTTGGTAACAAAATACAAATACAAGGGTGGAGTTGTGGAGCAAGAGTGCACAGGCAGCATCCGGGTAAAAGCTTCATAGACTTTAAAGAGGAAATGCTATATGTCCTTAAAATCACAGATATCTATGGAATATCTGATACTCACAGCATTTGTGGTAGTGGCGATACTTGTGCCTCTTGGCCTTTTTCTCTATTCCTCAGCAAGCGGCACAACCCGCGCATCAATTGCTACCAATCAGGTGAATGAGCTGGGACACGGACTCCTGAAGGATGCAAAGCAGATGTACTATCTGGGGCTTTATTCAAAGCTCAAAGTGAAGTATGAAATACCCTCAAATATCAACAGGATGCTCATTGCCGAGATAGATATTGCAGGCTCAGGGTCCCAATATTATCTCGCTGTGCTGTTTGATGATGGCAAGAACAGTAAAACTTACTATTTCCAATCAGAGGTGCCAATCATTTCACTCTATGAACTTGGCAGTGTGGACAATAACGGCAATGACGCTGCAGGCAATCTGATCATAAAAGAGTGTGCGGAATCAGGTATTAGCTGCACATTCTACAACTTTGACAAATCCATTATTGGACCAGGCATCCGTGGTTTCAAGGTTGAAACAGTAATGGATGATGGAGACGCAAAGGTGGCAATAACACCTCTGAACGCATAATGAGACGCTCACAAATCAGCTTTGAATTTATCCTCCTCTTTGCCATTGCAGTTTTTATGCTCCTGCTTGTTCTTAGTATCCTTCCGGGAATACTCGAAAGGGCAAAGACAACAAGGAATGCTGCCGACAATACGGCTAAAGAGGTTAAGATGAGAGTCATAACAGCCTCTTTGTCACGCACTGACTATGAAGCAACATACATTTTGCCTGACAAGATAGATGAGGCAGTAATAGTTGTAGAGGTGTATGCAGAAGACAATATGCTTTTGGTCAAAGATGATGTCAGCAAGCACACACTTGCCCGAAGCCATTTGCCTGAGATAGATGAAGCAAGCGGTAGCGGCAGCAAATTGACTATTTCCAAAGTGGCAAACAAGCTTTCAATAACACAAGAAAATCCAGAAACATGAAAAATTTAAAATCCCAGCTCATATCATTTGATTTCGGCACAAGCATATTTGTATTCATACTCTTTTTTGCAATATTCATCTCTCTTATTCTGATGATACAGGAACAGAACCGCAGAAGCGAGTTTGATTTTGAGTTTGAATACCTTGTCTCAAATTTAGAGAATAACCTCAGATATGGAGATGCTAATAAGCAGTTCCTTGCGGATTACCGGGTTAATGAGTTCAAGCTGGGCAATTTTGCCTTGGCAGCACAAGGAGGAACAATTGAGCTTGACGAATATGTTTTTGGCAGAGTGGGAGAAGCCCACGGAATCGGCCTTAGTGAAGAAGGCTATGATGCATGCCTCTACTTCACAGACAAAGATGGAGTGATGACAATACCTGGCAATTATCTTGCCTTGGGAAAGCTGGAGGAAGGCTCAGCTAGCTGTAATGAGAAAATAGCAGCAGGTGAAAATCCATGTGGCAAATACTCTGACAGCATATCCCTATTCAGACCTTTGCTGTTTTATACTGGCAGCCAGAGCAGCAATCGCATTGTACAGATGAACCTGGTGGTGTGCAAAATATGAAAGCCCTCGATACAACAATGGACTCAGAAGCTAAAACCAAAAGGAAGAGCACAAAGAAAGCTTATGTGTATACACTTGACGCCGCGATTGCAGTGCTCATCATGCTTCTTGGACTTACCCTTTTATATTACAGATTCATGGCAAATCCGATAGAAACCTATTATGTTGAATTCCTCTCAGAGGATGCAGTTGGTGTGCTCTCCTACACAAAAATAG
>JAHWHA010000039.1 GCA_019323665.1 Candidatus Woesearchaeota archaeon
CTTTGAAAGTATACAAAATCCCAGACATGTCTTCTTAATTTCATATACTCAGCAATTCCCTGAATCTCAAAATGTCTATTAAGTAATAAATCATTTTCAAATGCCATATCATAAGATGGCAGTTCATCTAGTTTTACCCATCTGTAATCTGATGATTCACCATTAATTCTTGGTTCCCCAAAATAAGCTAGTGCACAGAAAACATGTTGTCTCGTGGGAATCTTATCAGTTCCTGAGGGCATATCACAACGTTTGAATTCTGGCATCAACATCCCTATCAAACCAGTCTCCTGATAAAGCTCTCTTGCTGCTGCCACAACTCCTGTGACACTCGGTTCCCAAACACCCCCTGGTAGACTCCATAGACCGGGACTGTGCTTACAATCATCACTTCTTCTCAGAAGCAGCACCTCCTGTTCATCGCTATCCTGCTTCTCAACAATAACTCTTACAGTATCCCATACAATATGATCAAGAAAGTGTGCATTAGGCCTGAAACTGCCCAAAGGATGTGCATACGCCAAACCAAACGGTAACATATCACCTAGATTTTTTAATTCAAAGATCTCATTCACCCCTCGCTTAAACTAAGCGTTATTGATTTTTAAGCATTTCCGTGTTGATCTACACAGAATTATAATGATAGTATATCAATTTAAATTCTGTCTTAAATTATTCAAGAAGACTTCCCAATCGCCAGATTTCACACATGCACCGCATGCCTGCATATGCCCGCCACCATAGCCCTCAACACCAACCAATGCCTTTTTCAAACTAGGCAATATTTTCCTTTTTGCTGAACGCAGGCTTGACTTCACTTCTCCATTCCGCTCTCTACCAACAATAATCACCTTATTTGGAAATCTGTATAGCAGCTCATTTGACAAATCACCTGTAAAGCTCATCTTATCATCATTGTAGATGTAAACAAGCAGGTTATCCTTTGATTTGCCAACCTGGAGAGCTTGACTCAACAGGAATTGATATTCTGAATTCACCTTTAAAAATTTTTTATAAATGAATTTTCCTTTTGGCGTGCTCTGCTCCAGGATTTCATAAGGAGACTCAATTCTTGTTAACACTTTAACGCAGCTGTTAACAGTGCTGGTTTTGCCTTTTAGAACAAAAGAGAATATTCTAGTCAGCTCGCCAAGTTTTGTGGAGAATAAGGCTTGCTCTGGACTCTTCACAGAAGCAGGCAGTAGCTCTGGATACTGCTTGGAAAACCTCTTTGAAAGCTTTGGTAAAAACCAGTCACCAACAATCCCAACCATCGCAATCCACAAATCTTGAGTTACAACACGATAACACCAGTAACTAACTGGCCTATTGTCTTTTGTCTTGCCAAGCATCGGATTAAAATAGGTTACACCATGCAACTGCACAGGCTCATGATGGTCAATCCACACAATCTTCTGCTGGACTGCTTGAATAAAGTCCTCGCTCACCTGAGGCTTGTCCAAAACAAACACCTTATCAGGTGCATACTCATCAACCTTTCTCACAAACATATCATTTAGTTCAGGTTTAGCTTTCACAACAACTCCGCGACCATCACCAACATACCTGTAGAACAACAGAAAGCTTGCCAGGCCATCAGGATCATCGTCAAAGAAAATCAAAGGGCGCGTGCAAGATGACAACTCTTCTCTTATCTTCTCTATCTGTTCTTTAGAAAGCCCCATAATAAAAAGTGGAAAGCAGATATTATATAAAGTTTTGCTATGAGTAAACTTATAGGTTTTTACATAGCTCCAAAGCTCTCAGCGCCATCTCCTTCACATTAGGAATCAATTCCATCCTCTCAATCTCTTGTTTGGAAAACCATTTGAGAGCAGTACCCTCATCACTTTGATCCAACTTCTCACCCCCAATAACCCTAGCCACATAAACCAAATCAATATGCTTATGGTCATCGGCAACATGGTCAAGATGGAGATGCAGGGGCTGCACTAGATTCTTGGATTTGCTTGTATCCCATGAATCCACAAGTTCAATGTCTAAGCCAGACTCCTCTTTTGCCTCCCTTATCACAGAATCACAAGGGAGCTCATTCTCATCAATATGGCCGCCCAAAGGAATCCAGTCTTCCATTTTCTTGTTCCAGGTCATAAGAACTTTATTGCCTTTAATAATATAGACTGTTGAAAGAAAATGCTGTGTGACTCTCATTGCTTTAAAGAATATTATCTTAATTAAAAAGATTCCTTTTACTTAACAAGTAGGAACTCAACTGGAAATTAGGCAATATTCACCTGAACTCGCTTTGTCACATCAAAACCCTTAACATCAAGCCTGGCAGTCAAATACCAGCGGGGCTTCTTTGCCATAGCACCTGTGTTGGGTGATAAAAGCTTGGCTGCTTTATACAAAGTGCCCCATTTGCCCTCGGGAATCTCCTCATTGACTGGAGCGTTGCTGCCAGGTATTTTAATCTTGAATGGATAAGTCAGGGGCTGAGCTGGGTACTCC
>JAHWHA010000040.1 GCA_019323665.1 Candidatus Woesearchaeota archaeon
CAAGAGATGCTATGATTCAAAGAGCAACTGCTGGTTATTGGCATTTTGTTCACCTATTTGCAGAAACAACAGGATATGCTATTCCAAAAGAAGCATATGCTGCATTTGCTGGGCCTGCTAATCAATAGATTTCATTACTAAAATAAATACTGTGAGGGGAAAAAAAGATAAATCAAACACTACTACAAGCAGCAGCAATCAGAAGAATTTTTGGGTGGCTCATGCGATAAGCTATCAGTTTCACCCTTATTTCCAGAGGTATAAAATTAGCATCCTGATGTTTAAATATTCTTTTGACAAAAACCTTTATAAATCCCCTAAAATTAACCATATACACCCCTCTTAGCTCAATGGTGGAGCGTCCGGCTGTAGAAGTGGGCAGAGATTCTCAAACGAGAGACAATGAAAACTCACCAGCCGTCACCGGAAGGTTCCCAGTTCAAAAAAGGGTTTAATTAAGTTAGGCTCAATGAAAGTCTGGGAGAGGGGATTTATTTTCTAATATGGCACTTTGGCGGCCACCACCACCCAGGCCCAGACGGATTTTTTCGGTAACTATACCTAAAAAATCCTACTCGCCAGGCAACAACCCAATACCTGCGAGGTATAGGAACGTTGCCTGTCTCGTCTGGCCAGGTGGTGGCCGCCTTTGCAATTTCCTATTAGGCAACAACATTGACGGTCGGCGAGGCGGGGGTTGTCCCTTACGGGGTGCCGAGTAGGCCGAAGGCCGTCGACCCGTCAATAATGTTGTTGCCGAATGTACCTACAAATTAATAAAAAGTTGCCATCACATAATTACAACCAAACTTTATATAATCGAATATTTTTCATAGAAATATGGAAACTTGCCCAGAGTGCGGATGCGAATTAGTGCACCAAGAAGGGTGCAAACACTGCCCGGCATGCGGCTGGGGATTGTGCGGTTAATTCTTTTATTGCAATTTTTTCATCTCTTAAAAAATTTTTAGAGAATCTAAAACATTGTCTTGGCACCTTCAAAAAACCCAAATGGCGACTGCAATGCCCATCTGCTGTGTTTGGCATGCCTTGCAAGATTGCATACTCCATAATCATTTGTGCCAGAATAGCTCAAGCCAGACTGCACACCTGTCATCAGCCTAGCTAAATACAGGCTTGTTTCCCCAAGATAAGGAATCCTTCTATCAAGCCCTTCAGGAGCATCCCACCTCGGGCGAGCCTGCCTGTTTTTAGCTCGATCACTTGCACTACCCCACACAAGCACATCATTCTTTTCTTGGCAAAAACTCTGCTCGCATGCCGGGCTGTCAGATGTCTGTGCTAACCTTGTTCCAAGCATAATGCCATCAACACCAGCAGCGAAATACTTTACAGCATCACCGCTATCGCTAATACCACCATCACCAATAACAAAAACCTCTCTACCATGCTGCCTGAAATATCTTGCGACAACAGCCACACTGTACAAACCGCTGATCATTGGTACTCCAAAACCAGTCACCCTGCGAGTTGAACAGCTCCACCCAGGCCCAACACCAGCCTTGACACCATCAGCACCAGCCTCAAAAAGCTCATAAGCGCCTTTTGCTGTGATTACATTCCCTGCAAGCAGCACCGTCTCAGGAAAGCGCTCCTTCAGCTTCTTAATTGCATCAGCCATGCGCTGCGAATGCCCGTGCGCAGTATCAAGCACAATAATGTCAGCACCAGCATCAATAAGAGCACTCGCCCTTTCCATGCATCCTGAGATGCTCGTAGCTGCACCAACAATAAGCTCGCCATCCTTGTTCAGAGCAGGCTCAAACTCGCGGCCATCAATCTCGACCCGCTCATCAGATTTCGCCTTGACTGCCTTGATATCAGCAGCCTGCTCATCTGCACTCTGGAACTGATGTGTAACACCGACACCACCAAGCTGCGCAATGGTTGTGGCCAGCTTTGCGCCAGTTACGCATTCCATGTTGGATGAAAAAACCGGGAACGGCAGCCTCAGCCCGTTTGGCAGTCCTGAACTCAAATCGCAGTCAATTCTGGAATTCGAAGCCCTGAAAGGGATACCTGTAATATCCTCAGGCGCAATGTTGGTGTGTAGATTCTCTCTAGAGAGATGCACAAGCTGACCAATGGTATAACCATTCCTTGCCCGAACCTTTGCCGCTGCTCGCTCTTTCAAAATAAGTTTGTGCTTATTCTTATCCCATTTAAGCTGTTGTTCAGCCATGTCGGCCAGAATAATAGAATTCACTGCCTCATCAAGCTCTGCATGATTGTTATCCATAACAATTAAATCCAAGATAGAGCGGTAGTATATAAGTGTTGCCAATGACCGCGAAGTAACAATATTATTGAAACAAATCCTGAAAATAGCATAAACTACTCAAAATAGACTCCACCACACAAAAATTTATATAGCATCTTCACAACTTCAAAACAACTGTATGGGGGACAATTCATTGAATGCAATTTCACCAATAGATGGTAGATACGCTGCCAAACTCACAGATTTAAAAGATTATTTCTCAGAATCTGCCTTTTTTAAATATCGAATTAAGGTGGAGGTGGACTATCTGCTATTTCTCTCCAAAATAAAAATCATTAGGAAACTCTCAGAATCAGAAACAAGAGAGCTTAAGCACCTTTATGAAGGGTTTGATACAGCACAGGCACAGCTCGTAAAAGAGATTGAAGAACTCACAAACCATGATGTCAAGGCAGTTGAGTATTATATTCAAAAGCAGATTATTAAATCAACCCTTAATGACATCTCGCAGTATATTCATTTTGGACTTACTTCAGAAGATGCAAATAATATAGCATATTCACTTATGATAACAGACTTTGTAAAAACTGTTTATCTGCCAACCATCAAAAAGCTAATCACCCAATTAATTGAATTAACCAACAACCAAAAAGCAAACCCAATTCTTGCCAGAACTCATGGCCAACCGGCATCGCCAACAACCTTGGGCAAAGAGTTTGCGGTATTCTTAAACAGGTTAACAATCCAACTGGAGAATCTGGTGCAAATCACACTCACAGCAAAACTCAACGGGGCAACTGGTAACTTCAATGCCCATATAGCTGCCTACCCTGAAGAGAACTGGATTGAGCACAGCACAGCTTTCATAAAATCATTTGGGCTGGAGCCTAATGGGGTGACAACCCAAATAGAGCCTAACGACAACTTGGCAAAGCTTTTCCACAATATAATGAGGATAAACAACATAATCCTGGAGCTGGATCAGGACTGCTGGTACTACATAAGCCAGCAACTTCTCATATTAAAGCCAGTAAAAAATGAAGTAGGCTCCTCAACAATGCCTCACAAAATAAACCCGATAGACTTTGAGAACAGCGAGGGGAATCTGGGTATAGCCAATGCATTGCTATACCATCTATGCCAAACACTCACAGTATCCAGACTACAAAGGGACCTATCAGGCAGCACAGCCAAAAGAAATATAGGAGTGCCTCTTGCACACACAATACTAGCATACAAATCAACATTAAAAGGACTCTCAAAGATAGACATAAATCCAATTGTCCAAAAAAACCAGCTTCACAACCATCCAGAGGTTCTTGCAGAGGCAATCCAGACAATACTGAGAAAAAATCAGGACCCAAAGGCTTATGAGAGACTTAAGGAGCTCACTAGAGGAAAAACAATAACCTTAGCTGAAATTCAAAATTTCATCAAAAACCTCAATATTGAAGAGGAAGACAAGACAAGATTGTTAGAGCTCACACCAGAATCTTACATAGGGATGGCAGAGCAGCTTGCCGGAATCGCAGTAAAAAAGGCAAAAAAAATCCTGGAGGTGATCTGATGCCAGCTACAGTAATAGTGGGAATGCAGTGGGGAGATGAGGGAAAAGGCAAGGTGGTTGATTTCCTGGCAAAGGATGCAGTCGCAGTAGCCAGATTCCAGGGGGGCAACAATGCAGGCCACACTGTTGTGCTTGGAAATCAGACATACAAGCTTCACCTTATACCCTCGGGTGCATTATACGAACATGTAACAATCTGCATTGGCGCAGGGGTTGTCGTAAATCCAGAAGTTCTATTAAAGGAGATAAAAACACTTGAAGACAGAGGCATAACACCCAATCTAATGATAAGCCCAAGAGCCCATGTGATTATGGATTTCCACATCCAGCAAGATGTGCTGCAGGACAAGGCCCAGGGCAAATTGTCAGCAGGCTCTACAAAACGCGGGATTGCGCCTGTATATTCAGACAAAACTGCACGCCACGGCATCAGAATAATTGATTTGCTCGATGAGCAGATACTCAAAGAGAAGCTTGATTACCTTGTGCCATTAAAACAAAAATATTTCACACATATTTTTAGCGAAACGGCAAAACTGGACAAGCAAGCAATCTTCAACAAATACAGGGATTACGGCAGAAAACTCAAGAAACATGTTGGCAGCGTTTCAATCTTTCTCAACAAAGAGATGGATGCGGGCAAGAAAGTCATCTTAGAGGGTGCTCAGGGCTGCATGCTCGGGCTTGATTTTGGTCTGTACCCCTATGGCACGTCTTCCAATACAATCGCAGGAGCGGCATGCACAGGCGCAGGCATAAGCCCGTTGAAAATCTATCGAATTATTGGGGTTGTTAAAGCATACACCTCAAGAGTCGGTTCAGGACCAGTGCCGTCAGAAATCAAAGACAAGACAGCCGACAAGATTAGAGAGGTGGGCAATGAATACGGCACAACAACCGGCCGTCCGAGGAGGATAGGCTGGCTGGATCTTGTCACATTGAGACATGCGGTTATGGTCAACGGACCAAGCGAGTTAGCACTGACAAAGCTTGATGTGATGGCAGATATTAACCCAATCAAAATCTGTACGCACTACGAGTGCAATGGTCGGGAGCTGGAGCATCATCCTGCTTCATTGGCAACATTTAGGGCATGCAAACCAGTTTACAGAGAATTCAAAGGTTTTGGTAATATTAGCGGAGTCCGTGATTATGAAGAGCTTCCCAAGGCGGCAAAGGACTATATTGAGTTTATTGAATCTGAGCTTGGAGTAACAATAACTACTATTGGAGTGGGGCCAGAGAGAACAGAAATCATTCACAAAGATTTTGGATGCACAATAAAATAAAAAACAAAAAAACAAATCAAGAAATCTACCGCCTTCTCTTCTTTCGAGCAGGCTTTCTCTTTGCTGCCTTTTTCTTCTTGGCAGGCTTCTTTCTTTTAGCCGGTTTTTTCTTCTTAGCTGGCTTCTTAGCTCTCTTCTTGCCGCCACGGGCCATCTTTGCTCTTGAGATGTCACCGTGCCTGTCAACGAAGTAGAGATAGCCTGGCTCTTTCTTGACGCCGACCTTTGCGACTTTTTGTGCCATTTGTATTATACCTCACTTCTTTTTTTAGATCGAACTAAAATCAATTTTTCCCGTCTCCATTTAAATACTTTTCTCTTTTTTATTGACGGGAATCCAAATTAAGTGGATTTTGATTGAAAGTTGTTGACAAATTTATCTGCTGGCTGTCCATCGTCGGTGAAAAAGCCCCTTTGGCACCCTTTTGAGACAGGTCCTAAACTGTATTTTGATAACAAAAATTGAATTAAGCATATCTTGTCTCTTCTTAGAGAGTATGAAAACACATCCCAATAGAAACCCTTATAAACCCCAAATAACCGACAATAAACCATGAAACTCGAAACAGCAAAGGGTGTTAGAGATTTCCCGCCTGAGGAAAAGATTGTCAGGAACAAGGTAGTTGACACACTGAAGGATGTTTTTGAGAGCTACGGCTACAACCCATTCGAGACACCAATCATAGAGAGACTTGATGTTCTGACATCAAAATTCGGTGCAGGCGAGGAATCTGATGCATATAACGAAATCTTCAAATTCAAAGACCAGGGTAATCGGGATTTAGGTTTGAGATTTGAGCTAACACTCTCTTTATGCAGATTCATTGCAATGAATCCGAATATCAAGCTGCCATTCAAGCGTTATGAAATTGGCAGGGTTTATAGAGACGGACCAATAAAACTTGGCCGAACAAGAGAATTTTACCAATGCGATGTTGATGTTGTCGGTTCTGCTTCAATGATGGCAGACGCTGAAATTTTGGCAATAGCCAGCGAGGTTTTCAGAAGATTGGAAATGCCCATCACAATCGAGGTTAGCAACCGCAAGCTACTCAATGGAATCTTGACACAGGCTGGCGTGCCTGAGAACCTTAAACAGCCAGCTATGATAGCAATCGATAAACTCAAAAAATTTGGCATTAAAACGGTGACAAAAGAGCTTGAGCAAAAGGGTATTTCAAAACAGTCTATAACTAAAATTGAATCAGTCCTCAAGATTCAAGGCACAACACAAGAGAAACTTGCGATACTGAGGCAGCAGATTACAAACAAGCAGGGGATTGAAGGATTAACAGAACTTAAAGAGCTCTTTAACTATCTCAACATACTGAAGGTGACAGACTATGAGTTCAACCCTACACTTGCCC
>JAHWHA010000041.1 GCA_019323665.1 Candidatus Woesearchaeota archaeon
CATTGAAAATCTCTCAACCTTGTCAGCAAACCTGCTGTACTTTTTCGCCTCGCCAATCCACTGGTCTGATTTACCAGAGCTGAGGTCATAGACAGTGGCTATACTCTTTGCCTTCCTGAACCGGCATGCAAATGCAACAGCAATCCTCGCGATGCCCTGGCTGTCGACAATATCATAATCATGCCATAGGATCCAGAAAAAAGATGCCACCAAAAATCTGATAAAATCAAGAGTGCCACGCTCAGGAGGCTTTTCAATTGTAGGTCCAATATGGTGCACCAATATGCCGTCAATCAGCTCGTTGTCTGCAACTCCCTTTACTCTCATGCAAACAACTGTAATTTCATGCCTCTTTACCAGCCTCTTCAGAATCTCATAGAACCTACGTTCACCCCCACCATGGTAATGTGGTACAAAAAAATCTGTGATGAGGCAAATTCTCATTGGGTATATACCTCTTCAATCTTTTTGGCAATCTCTTGCCAGCCATATTCAGATGCGAGTTTCTTCCCCTCTTTTTTGCATCTCTCGTACAATTTTTTATCTTTAAGCAGCATCTCCAGCTTTTTTGCGAGATCTGCAATATCCCTTTGTCTGAAAAGCAAGCCTCCTTTACCGCCTTTTGATACCTCTCTGAAAGGTTCAATATCCGAAATCACGAAGGGAACACCACTTGCAGCAGCCTCAACTACTGTTATCCCAAAACCCTCAACCACACTTGGAGAGCAGAACACGTGGCTCTTTTTAAGTGCAATGACAACCTCATCATAACTCTTGAAATACCCCGTTATCTCAATATGCTCTGAAAGCCCAAGCTTCTTGACAAGCAACTCTAATTTTGTTTTCGCAGAGCCATCACCTACTATTATCAGCTTCAAGTCCTTTACCTTTCTCCTCACAATCACAAAAGCATTGATCAAGTCATCCACTCTCTTGTGCTCAACAAGCCTTCCAACATAGCAGATTGTGGGATGCTTGAACTTCTTACCCACCTTTAACTTGAATCTTTCAAGATTAACACCATTAGCTACTACGCTAATCTTATCAGGCAAAATACCATGTTCTTCAAGCCTGCCCTTTGTAAACCCAGAAACAGAAATCACTCTTATCCCCGTAATTTTTGTGAGCCAAAGCACTATTCTTTC
This sequence comes from Candidatus Woesearchaeota archaeon, assembly GCA_019323665.1. GTDB lineage: Archaea > Nanobdellota > Nanobdellia > Woesearchaeales > JAGVZT01 > JAHWHA01. The sequence goes on from JAHWHA010000041.1 coordinate 1,146, forward strand.
AGCCAATTCTCCAAGGATTCCTGCAAATCTCAGAGTATTTTTTTTCCAAGAATCAAGCCAAACCTCGTGGTAAGTAAGGAATCTACGTGTTTTTTTTGATGCAAGGATTGCAGCAGGATAGCACAAATAAGAATAGCCATCTATAACATCAAAATTAGCTCTGCAAAGTCTTCTCGCTTTGGAGATAGCTGCGAACCCAAAGATTACTCTTTTTATCAGATGTCCTGTAGGAGTATATTCATAGACAGGCCCAACCCGCTCAACTTTTATATTAAGATAGGAATCCTTTTTCCTCTGACCTGGCCTTCTTGAACAAACAACAGTCACCTGATGCCTCTTTGCGAGCTCCCTTGCTACAAAAAAAGCCCTGGCTTCCACACCACCAGTAATCTCACCCTTTGCAGAGGAGGGAAAATACTCAGTCACTATCACAATTCTCATATTCTTTTCCTCCAATAATCCAGAGTGTCTTTCATAGTCTGCCTGATTGGCACTTTTGGTTTCCAGCCAGTTGCTTTAACAAATTTTGAGTTGTCTCCAATTGAGAGTTTTCTGTCAGTCTCCCTTAATCTCTTTTTATCAACTCTCACTTCAACTTCAATGCCTGAGATTTCAATCAGTTTATCAAGAAGGTCCTTCAGAAGATAGGCTTTTCCAGAACACACGTTATAAGTCTCACCAGGCTTTGCTTTCTCAGCTGCTAGACAGTAAGCAGCAGCTATATCTCTTACATCAGTGATATCTCTTTTTACACACAAATCACCAACCTTTATGATCGGCTCTCTCTTTTCAGCCTCTATCTCTGCAATCTGCTTGGCAAAATTTGACATGAAGAAAACATCTCTTTGTCCAGGTCCAATGTGTGTAAAGCTTCTTAGGATCACAATCTCTGCTTTGGGTGAGTATTGATGGCATAACTCCTCTTGGGCAAGCTTTGACTTGCCATACGGTGTTTTTGGACCTGGAGGAGATATTTCGTTCAATGAATTATCAGAAGGTGCGTAAACCTCTGAACTGCTCACTACAACAACCTTTGGGATTTGCTTCAACTCAATCAAGCTTTCCATAAGATTCTTTGTTCCAGTGACATTGGTTTCAAAACATAGTTTTGGATTTTCAAAGCTCTCTCGCACAGAGCTCATTCCTGCCAGATGAAACACAACGTCAGGTTTCGCTTTAGCCAATACATCTTTAAACCCATCTTTGTCGAGAATGTTAAGTCTGTGACTAGCCCATCTTTTTGAAGGATTTATATGATAAGTGCCAGAGACATCACAACCTCTTTTTGAAAGGCAGTCGCATAAATGCTGCCCTGCGAAACCACTTGCTCCAGTAACTAATGCTCTCATCTTTCAGATAGGATATCAAGATCATATCTAACCATCATTTTAACAAGTTCATTGAAACTAACCTTTGGTGTCCAGCCAAGCTTTTGGTTTGCCTTTGCCGGGTTTGCTAATAGCTGGTTCACTTCAGCAGGCCTGAAAAACTTGGGGTTTATCCTTACCACAGTCTTCCCATCACAAAACCCAGTTTCTTTTACACCCTTACCTTGCCATTCAATCTCCATCCCAACCTCTTTAAAAGCAGCATCACAGAACTCGCGCACAGAGTGCATCTTACCAGTACCTATGACAAAGTCATCTGGTTTCTCCTGCTGAAGCATCAGCCGCATTGCTTTTACATAATCCCCTGCAAACCCCCAGTCGCGCTTTGCATTCAGATTTCCAAGTTCTAGGTATTGCTGCATGCCAAGCTTTATCTTGGCAACTGAGTGGGTTATCTTTCGAGTCACGAACTGCTTGCCCCTTCTGGGAGATTCATGATTGAAGAGAATGCCATTGCAGGCGAAGATATTATAGCTCTCTCTGTAGTTGATTGTTGTCCAGTAAGCAAACACCTTTGACACACCATACGGACTTCTTGGATGAAACCTTGTATTCTCATCTTGTGGAGATTCGGCCACCTGGCCAAACATCTCAGAACTGGATGCTTGATAAAACTTGATCTTTGGATCAACCAGACGTATAGCCTCAAGGACTCTCAAAGCGCCCAGAGCAGTCATCTGTGCAGTTGCCTCAGGCTGTGTCCAAGAGGCAGGAACAAAAGATTGCGCGCCCAGGTTATAAACCTCCTCAGGCTGAGTCTCTTTCAGTACTCTAATTATTGACGCTGCGTCACCCAAGTCACCTTGCACCAGTTCTAATTTGTCTTTCAAATCTTTGATGCGGTCAAAAACATCAATGCTTGTTCGCCTGTACATCCCATAGATCTTGTAACCTTTTGAATAGAGCAGCTCAGCAAGATACGATCCATCTTGTCCAGTAATCCCTGTTATCAAAGCGCGTTTCATTTTGCCCTCTTTATGGCAATCTCCCTTACCACCTTCGTGAGCTTCTGCTCAAATTCATCATGTTTCACATAAGCCCGGAACATAAGGTAATAAAGCACAATCGTGCTGATGGCCAATATCAGGTCCATTCCCCTTTGAAAACCAGCTTTATTGGATAACAGGTGTATGATGTCTGGGAATAATGCAAAACACATCGCACCCAGCCATATCCCACTCCAAAACACAAACTCTCCAAAATTTATTTTTGACTCGCGGTATCTTAGGAAAACCCTACTAAAAGCAAACACCCCAATTAAAATGGTAACAATATTGATTATCTCCATTCTCTTCACCTCAACAGTTTTCTAAGTAACATATGGTAAAAGATCTTGAAAGCATTTGAATTGGGCTGACCATGTTTCAGCGAATATTCCGTATACCTAATATCAACAGGCACCTCTTTGAACCTCAACCTCTTTTTCTTTATCAGCTCAGGAATCTCAGAAGCATGATCCATTCCATCTGATCGTATCTGGATTTTTTCCGCAGCATCTCTTGAGAAAGCCCTTAAACCATTGTGAGAATCAGTTAGTCTGATACCATACATAATTAAAAGAATAAATGCCCCTATCTTTAGGTACACTCTCCTGCTTTTAGGAATCTGGCTTGTCTCTTTCAAAAACCTTGATCCAAGCGTGACATCAGCCTTGCCGTCTTGAATCGGTTTGAGCAAATCACTGATATCTTTTGGCTGGTGCTGGCCGTCAGCATCAAAAGTTACGATAATCTCCGCACCTTTGAGCAATGCAAAATCAATCCCTGTCTGAAGAGCTGCACCCTGACCTCGATTTAGAACATGTCTGAGTACATATACATTGTTTGCTTTTGCCACATTATAAGTGTTGTCTTTGCTGCCATCATCCACAACCACAATATTTCTATGGCCATGTTTTTTTAGAGCTTTAATTACTTGATCAAGCATAGCCTCTTCATTATATGCTGCTATTACTATATATACTCCTTTACCCCCCATTAACAAAGATTAACCAAAAACACTATATATAATTTGCTAATTTCTTCAGAAAAATGAGTAAAATTATATAACTTAATTCTGGAGTTTCAGAATTGCTATTAGATTAAAATCAGCTGCCTTCCCAATCAATTTTGTATACATAAATATCAAGCCCAGATATATCCCTTGTATAGTCAAATGGCTTGAAATACTTCAATCCATAGCCTTTATAGTAAAACATTCTTGTGAACATACTGCCTGGTAGTTCAGGAGTCATCAGAACACTGTTGTATCCGTCTCCCTCTGGAAAGAATGCAACACCAAAAGGCTGGCTGTTGTGTTCTGCTAGGAATTCGCTATCATATTCCACAAACCGGAACATTCCGAATGGATCAATACAAGAAAAACTCATTGGGTATATCCTACCTTGAGGAGTATCAGCATAAGCTTCTCCACTTGTCATATTCAATATAAGACCATTTCCGCAGCTTATAATCATACCATTAACCTGGCAGCCAGCTGGTGCTGAAGAATAGCTTGGCCAAGGAGCAATCCAGTTATTTGCCTCTTGGGTTTGGATCTCATAGTAATACTGATTAGCCAGCTCTTCGCTTAATCCAAATTCATCAACAAGTATTTTTCCTCCCTTTTGAGCATTCTTAATGGGCCTAACCTTATTGACCATTGATGCTCGTGTGAAGTTCCAGCTACCAAAATGTGCCCAAACTCCAGATTTGCCAACCATGTCCTCGCTGGCAATAAAAAAATCTTCAGGAGGTTCACAATACATCGCATCAATGACAAGCTTTGCTGTTTCAGTACCATATTCCTCTCTCAAAAGCTGGGTGGCCCTGGACCTGTCGGATTGTGTAGCTTCAATAATGGATAAAACCGATCCCAGGGAATCATTTGTCTTTTTCTGAAGTGTATCAACAGCTTCGAAACCTGAACAATCCAGCATTCTAATAATGTTGATTGCCTCTTCTTCGTCAGGTGTTAACAAAACTCTTCCAATGAAATGGGCTCTGTCTCCAGTCTGTGAAGTGCCGTCAAATGTCACGGCTCTATCAGCCCAGTATTTGAACCAATGTCCAAAATCCCACCAAGAATTGATTATTGCATCTTCAGATGAGTTGATTTTAATCTTCTCCAGACTGTTCACCCAGGCATCGTTCATGCTTGGTATCTCATTTTTTGCGGTGCTAACAGCTTTTGGATAAAGTGCACTTTGAGAAGGCACAACAAAAAGTAATCCAAGAACAATCACAAGGGCAATTTTTGAGAACACAATATTAACATTTAATTCTCTTGCCACAATTTTACTTAAGTATTGCACAACAACCCCTGCAAAAACACCAAACGCTATGCTGAATGCAGGAACAAGCAATAAAACCCATCTCACTCCTTTAGTGCTTGCATAGATAGTGCCGATATACCACACAGTAAGCAGAAGCGCGTATTTAATATACATTCTCTTTTTCTCTTCTCTTTTAACTAGTGCGAGAAAAATACCAACAATAGATATGGCAAACATAAACCTTCCCCCAATATTGGTCACTATGCCATTTAGATCAATCACATTCTGCTCTGCCACTGTTGTATAAACATTTGGCCAGATGTAGTCGCCGCCTGCAACAGTCTTTATCTGAGTGAACCACAGTGGTCCTGTAAGAGCGGTTCTAGCAGTAGAAAATGAGCTGAAGTGGGAAATAAAAAGAGTTGATGATTAAACAAAA
>JAHWHA010000003.1 GCA_019323665.1 Candidatus Woesearchaeota archaeon
CAGATGTCTCTAATCCCAAGCTTTCCAGTTTGTATCCAATTGCAGCCTTTCCTGACATCCTGCTGATAGCAATATCCCTTTTCCTTCCAACCATTGCACAGATACCGCTGTCATAGTGGCCTGTGCGCATAAGCTCGTCTCTCACATGGGTGCCAGCACAATGAGTAAATGCGTCTTTACCCACGATAGGCTCTTGATCTGAAATAGGTTTGCCTGAATATCTTGCAATAATTTCTGACATGTGGGGGATATAGTCCATTTTCCACTGGTTTGCCAACTCATACCTGAGCTTTAATGCTGAACACACCTCATGCAGGGATGCTATTCCTGCGCGCTCACCAAGCCCGTTGATAGTAACATCTGCCATGTAGACACCTGCATTTATGGCAGCAAGAGTATTCGCTACTGCCATGCCCAAATCATTGTGGCAGTGCACATGGAGGGGCACAGCTTTTTCCAGTCCTTCTTTCAGATGAAGAATAAAGTCGTACATTTCATGTGGCAGCATCCATCCTGCTGTATCCGCAACACTTATTCTGTCAGCACCTGCTTCTATTGCAGCATTGGCAACTCTAAGAACTCTATCAATTGGACTTCTGGTTGTGTCCTCAGGTGTGTATCGCACCTTTAGCCCAAAATCTTTGGCGTATTTGATGCTATCAGTTATTAGACCAATTGCATCCAGCTCTGACTTATTATTGTCCTGAAGCCTTTGGTCTGTGACACAATAATAAATTCCAACCCAGTCTGCTCCACATCTCTTTGCTTCAAGTATATCAGACCTAATTGCCCGTGAATGGGCAAGTTTTTCCGCTCTTAGTCCCTCATCACAAAGTCTCTGTACTGCCTTTCTTATTGCTGGACTTACCACAGGATGACCAACCTCAATAATATCAACACCAAAATCGTCCAAAAGATGTGCTATCTCAACCTTTTGCTCAATAGAAAAAATAACTCCGGGTGTCTGTTCGCCTTCCCTCAAAGTGGTATCCAGGATTCCTATATATCTACTCTCCCCAGTCTTCATCTGCTTCAGGTGCCAGCTCAAGTGTGAGTGGCTTTATTTTTTTAATCTCAAGTTCTGCGCCGCATTCAGGGCAATTTACAACCTCGCCAACCTCTGGCTCTTTCAACTCTATCTCAGCTCCGCATTCAGGGCATTCAGCCATGGTAATTACCTCCTTGTTGTTTTGTCATTTTGAGTAGCCATATGTGTCCTTGTCAGGTTTTGATAATCCCAAGAAAATCCTAAAGGTGTATTGGACGTTAAAACCATCATTGAGAACAACAATGCACACTGCTATCGCTTCTTTGATTCATTTTCGCATTTTGTATCAAAAGCGATGCATGCCATTTTTTTGGTATGTATCGCATATCCCTTAATAAAATTTTCTATTAAAAATTGGAATTTTTCCCAGCAATGATTCTGGCAGGCTGATCTAAAAACATTATATAATCATTCCATGGTCCACTTGGGTGTTCAACAGATCTGACATCCAAAACACCAAAATTTTTTAAACCAAGCTATAATCCCTCTACCTCAAAGCCAGAAGATGCAGCTTGGTATCATCAGTGGTCATCATATTATTTGTTTTAAGGGTTAAAAAACCACTCACAGAGATATTTCATTTTTAAGTGGTGGTAAAATTAAAACATTTGAAAGTAATAAAAACCACAAGGTTAATATATGAGTTATTGCTTTTCATGCTCAAGGGGATGTTAATTTGAAAAAAGATTGTGTGATATCATTATTGGTTCTGCTATTGCTTGTGAGCTCTGTGTATGCTCAGGAGGAAACTGGGCCAAAGATCACCCTTGTGGATATTGAAGATGTGGTGGAGGGTGAGGAAGCCGGTGCTGAGGCAGAGATTGTTGCTGAAGAGGTTCCAGTTGAGGAGATACAAGAAGAGAATATACTAGAGGAAGAAGAGTATATTGAAATTGAGGAAATTCCTTCTGAAGAAGTTGAAGAGATCATTGAGGAAGAGGAAGAGGAGACAGAAGAGGCTGAGCCTGTCGTTGTCTTGGAGGAAGAGGAAGAAGAATATGAGGAAGCTGCCCCAGAGCAGCCAAGCATCCTTGTGCGAGGCTTCAGGTTTGCAAGAGGGCTTGTCGGAAGTGCTGTTGGCAAGATATTTGCTGGTGCTAGATGGGTGGTGACCAGGGATTATCTTTCGGTTATCAAAAATCTTGGTATCAGAGCACTTGGTTGGCCTATCTGGCTTAAGATACTAATTATTATTGTTATATTAATTGCTTTGTTGATTATCTGGAATGTTTATTTCAAGGACTCACGAACCAACAATTTCAGGCGTGCGAGGCGCATGCACCGCAAGGGTGAGCGTGAGCATATGAAGGGTAATGATGAGGCTGCACGCATCTATTATGATTTGGCTGCCGACTATAGGGAGAAAGCGCAGGATCAGTGGTGAAAAATATGGAATGGTATGAGGAGCTCTACTTTGATGAGAACCCTTTTGACACTAATCCCAAGAGGTTTGCTGATAAGCTGGTGGGATTGCATGATGTGCTTGACGAGTTGTTTTATAGGGTGAGCGCTGGCTCAATAGTCTTTATTGAAGGCAAGGATGGTTTTGGCAAAAGTAGCTTGCTTTGGAATATTATTAAAAAATACAAAGGCAAAGGTAAGATTATCTATGTTGATTGTTCTGCAATATCCTACGACCTCAATATTGAAAAGCTGCTCATTAACAGCCAGGGTCTGGGGGGTAGGCTGTTGAGGAAAATGCCTCAAGGCATGATATTGCTGCTGGACAATGTGAACGAGCTGAGCAAGACCAACACTGAGCGTGTCAAGTTCTTCTTTGACCAGGGCTATTTGCGCTCTGTGATCATGACAGGTGAAGCGCTGGGTAAGCTAAAACTCTCGCCAAGCCTTGTTGAGAGGATTGGCAAGAGAATCATCAAGCTTAAAGAACTGGACCAGCATCAGGCAGTTGCCCTAGTGCGGCACAGGATTGAGGACAGTGAGATGATTGATGATGAGCTTATCCAAGAGGTTTTCAAGCGCTCTGACAAGAATCCAAGGAAGCTGCTGGAAAACCTGGAGAAGCTTTTCATGCATGCAGTTGAGAGAAATGAGGAGAAGCTCACAAAAGAGCATCTCAAGATTACGGGTGGATGATATGTTATGGTATCGTGAGTTGGGTTTTTCAGGCAATCCTTTGAGCATTAAGCCTGCCGCTTTTGACATTAATGTGGTTGGCTATGACCTTGAGGATGTTTTTGATAGGATTGACCGGGGCCAGATTATTTTTATTGAGGGAAAGTATGGTTATGGCAAGACAACAATACTGAAGCACCTGATTGCCAGATATGGTGGTAAGGGTGAGCTCGTGTATTTCAACAGGAATCGGGCTGATGAGAGCATCTCTGTTGAGCAGCTGCTCAAAGGGGGCAAAGGGTTTTTGGGTCGTTTATTTGGTGGATTGCCCACAGATATGATATTGCTACTTGATGAAGTTGAGGATCTGGGCCAGGATGATCAAAAAGATATTCTGAATTTTTTCAGCCAAGGCAACTTCCGGGCTGTTGTGTTTTTCGGCCCGAGGTTTGAGGACGCCAAGTTCAATCTTGAGCTGCAGAAGGCAATGGTAAACAATGTGGTTCAGCTTGTGCCTCTCACGGACACTGAAGCTGTCGAACTTGTTAGAGAGCGTGTTGGCAATCTCAAGCTTATTCCAGACAAGATTATCAAGCTTGTCTTTAAGCATAGTGATAATAATCCAAGAATGCTGTTGGAGAATCTTGAGGATTTATGCAAGTATGCTTTTGACAACAATGAGGAGGAGATAACAGAAGAGCATGTGAGCGAACTCCTTGGTGTCAAGAAGACCGCAAAAAAAAAACCTTCAAAGCGGGCCAGCAAGAAGAAGGAGGCACCCAAAGAGAAAGAGAAGAAGCTGCCTGAGCCTCCAAAGGTTAAGTCTGCTGAGCGTAGGCATGAGGCTGAGGATGACATTGAGGTGATGCCTGCATCTGAGGAAGAGGACATTAAAGAGTACCCTGATGAAGAAGACCAGGAGGATGTGGAGTACTTTTACTATTAATTTTTATTCAACCCTTTTCTCAATCCCATCCCATGAATCATGGCCCGAGCCGTGGAAATCAACTTTCACATGGTTTTTCCTCTTGCATCTGTCGCAGATAAAGGTTTTATAGTGGTGTTCTTCGTTCCACTCAGAGCTCCATTTCTTGTCTTTTGTTTTGCAGTGGCAGTATATGCACTCTGTCACCTCTTTTATCAGATGGTCTATCATGCTGTCTCGTTCTCCACCCAATCGCTGTAGTCTTTATTGACATGAGCAGCTTTCCAAGCGCAGATGCAAGGTACTTTGTAGCTGTGCAGTTTCTTGACTTCTTTCTCAATCTCCTTGAAATTGCGCTCAGGTGCTTTCGCAAGAATTACGGTTTCACCGGATTGCTGGATCTTGTTTTTCCACCAGTAGAATGAGGTTATTGGGAATAGATTTGCGCATGCAACCATCTTTTTTTCCAACAGGTGCAATGAAATGCGCTTAGCTTCTTTGTGGTCGCTGCAGGTTATATAAACTGTAATCATCTTTTTATTTGCATACAACAACTACCTTAAATAATTTGCTTGTGCATTGCTGAGTGACTGCAATTTCTGGGGATTTGGCCAATGAAAAATTTTCGATTTTGAACTTAATTCTCCTGCTTCTGCAGGAATTGTTGCGGGATTTTCACCCAAACCCATTTTTGTATGCTCCGCCTTCTCTGATTTATGAATGTTATGAGGGAGGTTGACAGGAAACAGCATCTCAATGAGATGCTTGACGAGAGCAGGGCGGAGAAAAAGCAGGTGGAAGTGTTTATTGGCACAAAGCCAGGGTTGCAGCTGGAGGTTGCCAAAGCTCTATCAAGGTTTGGCAAGGTAAATCATGTCTACGAGAGCATTCCTTATATTAGCATGATTCTTGATTTTGACATCGCAGAGCACTTGTTTCGGTATCTTTATATGAATCTTGCTGAATCTGCAAGGTC
>JAHWHA010000042.1 GCA_019323665.1 Candidatus Woesearchaeota archaeon
AAGGGGAAAGAGGAAAAAGATAAGTCTGCAGGAAAATCACAGATGACTGTGGATATCAATATTGTGGAAAGCGCTATCAAGGATTTGCGGGAGGCCCTGGATAAAAATGACCTGAAATTTGCCTCAAAAATCTATGGGGCATTGCGGCTGCAGTATGCTGGCTTACCAAAGGAAGACAAGGCAAAGGTCCATGCTGAAGCTATTGAGCTTCAAAAGAGACTTGTTACCACAGCGATGTTTACTAAGGGTGTTTAGATGGATGTAGCAAAACAGGTTGAGTTTCTGGAAAGGTATTATGCGGGGCTGCAAAAAGCGGTTGTCGAAGCAAGGAAACAAGGATTAGACACAAAGCTTGCTGAGTTAAGGATGATGGTAATCCCCCACAAAATCAAGTATGTTCGTGTCTCAGAAGACAAGAAGGACCTTGAAAACCTAAAAGTGATGCTGCATAAGCTTGAGAAAGAGATACCAAAAAAAATTGACAAGAAAGAGAAGTAAATGTGAATCAAAAGTGGGAAAAATGTTTAAATTTGGATTAATTACCTAAGCAACTCCCTTTTGAATTTATCAAGTTCTGTCTTGAATCTCTTGATGGTTTTAGGCAGGTGGTCTGGCTGTGTTTTGAGGATTTGGGCGGTCTGCTTTAGGATATCACCTTCTGATTTCTCACAAGAGGTGAGCTCAAGCTGTTTTAAGTCCAATTTTTTATGTCTCTTGACTGCCTTCCTAGCAATTTTCCATTTTTCAAACAGTTCTTTGGTGCGTGTGGGTATGCACTCTGGTTGCACCTGAAGAATATTGGCAATTTCATCAATCTGCTGCTGCTGGCCATGCTCAATCTGGCTTGATGCTTTGCCAGCAACAAATTCCAGTCTCACAATGCCATCCTGCACTTTTGTTGACTTAATGATTTTGATTTGGCCTGTTTCTGAGGTGTTGTTGAGATGTGTGCCTCCGCATGCTTCCACATCAACTCCCTTTATTTCAATTATTCTAACCTTCTTGCCCGGAACTGCACCTCCTTGATAGATATCCATACCAAATTTGTCCTCTGCCTCTCTTCTTGGGTAGAATTTTTTATTTATTGGGATTCCATTTTTCACGATTTTATTGGCTTCTTTTTCTATTTGTTTCAATTCATCATCTGATATTGATTGATAATGGGTGATATCAAGATGGGCTTTGAGCTCGCTTTTTTTGGCACCTGCCTGGTTGATATGGTTGCCTAGTACTTTTCTTGCTGCTGCATTTATGATATGGGTTGCGGTATGGTGCTGCGAAATCTGTTCTCTAATTTTGAGGTCAACTTTGCCTTTGATTGTTTGAGCTTTTTTGAAATCTGGGTTCTTGTTGAGCACATGGATGATTACTGGCCCTTGTTTGAACACATCAACAACCTCAATGCCATTGATTGTGCCCTTGTCATGGAGCTGGCCGCCTGATGTTGGATAGAAAAGTGTTTTATCCAATATTACATTGTTTTTAACAATCTTAAGCACTTTCGCGCTGAATTCTGTTTTTTTGTAGTCATCATAGTAATTTACCTCTGTTTCTGGGATTCCATCCAAGTCCAGTTTTAACTGCTTTGTTGTTGCATGCTCTTGTTCAACCTGTTCATGAAGCTCAGAGACTTTTGCATAGAATCTTGGTGGGATTTGGACTGTGATACCGAGTTTTGCAGCCTCCTGCTGTACAAGCTCGGGTGCAATCCCATTAGAATCATATAGCTGGATAAGCATCTTCTCAGTTATCTTTTTCTTAATAATTCTCTGCACTATCTGCTTGGTCTTGTGTTTTGTTGCGATGTGTTTGTGTGTTTCCACCTCAAGGATCTTCTCAATGTTGTCAAGGTTCTGCATGAGTTCTGGGAAGAGTGGCTTAAGATAAGCGGCATGCCATCTACAGACTTCTGAGAGTTTTATGTCCCATTGGAATTGATCGATGAAACCAAGTGATCTCCTTATCAGAACACGCAGGTTGTAGCCTCCCCCCACATTTGATGGTAAGGCGCCGTCATTGAGCGCAAAGAGCAATGCACGTGTGTGCTCTGCAATTGAGTAGATGCCCGCTAATGGGAGTATCTGTTTTTTTAGTTCTTCAACTTCTATTCCAACAAGTTTTGAGACATCTTTCCATGCCTTGTCAATGTCTTCCACTTCATCGAGATTTAGCTTGCCTGCATATGGAATAAATCTACGCATCAGCTCATTATTGTATTTAACACCAGTCTGTTTAAGCAGCTTTTGAACTACTGTTGGGAAAACAGCCTCGTAGATTGTATTAGTTGCCTGACTAAACCATGCATTTCTTTCGTGGCCCATGCCCATGTCAAGCACTTTGAGTTTCAAATCATCGAGTTTACCATCTGGTGTCTGTTCATAGAGCATATATACCTGGTTTCCAAGCTCAACTCCGCGTGAAAAGTATTCCATGCAGGGTCCTGCATTTCCGCCGCCTGCCCATGCATCCTCGTGGAAGATTATTTCCTCGTCTGGTAATCCTAGCCCGTCGTTGAGCCATTTTTTGATATGGTGGAAAACTTTATCTTGGTCCCACTGCTCTTTTGGAACAAAGGCATGCTGGCCTATCATCACAAAACCTGTCATATGGCTACCAGTGTAGCCCACATTATCCACATCTCCAAAGCGCAGGCAGAATTGTGGAATTACCAAAGGATTGGCTGGTGGCTCAACCTCTCCTGATACAACATACGGCTGGAATGCTGCAATGCTCGCGATTGTGAATTCCATTGTTGAGTTCCATCTTGCCACAACTGGATAGCGCTTGATGGGTGTGTAACCAAGTTGTTTGAACATCTTAGAAAATTCCTGCCACACTTGGATGTAGTCCATCTTTTTTCTGCAAGGATTGTTGCTAAAGAAGGTGAAGCCGCCTGAGCAGATTGAGTCTCCGCAGACATCTCTGTTGTCCTCAGT
>JAHWHA010000043.1 GCA_019323665.1 Candidatus Woesearchaeota archaeon
GCATCGCGCTCGGCCTAACAACCTTGAGTGCCTCTTTAAAATCACTTTTTTTCACCCTCAACTCTTCAAGAAACTCTTTTGGTATGGGCTCATCCTCTTTAAGTTTGAGCTTTGGCAACATCCTTCTCAGCACAATCATCGCTGCTTCTTTTGCCAGAGATTCCAAATCTGCACCAACAAAACCGTGAGTGACTGATGCTAGCTCCTCAAGATTTACAATATCCTTTTTCCTAAATTTTTTGACAAAGTCCGAGTCGTCATTAAACGAATCTTTGTTAAGCAGAGGCATCCCTCGCGTATGTATCTTTAAAATCTTCAGCCTGCCTTCCTTATCAGGCACACCTATCTCCAGCTCCCTATCAAATCTGCCTGGCCTCCTCAGAGCAGGATCAAGCAAGTTAGGTACATTGGTTGCCGCTATGACAATCACCTTGCCGCGAGCCTTGAGACCGTCCATGAGTGCCAGAAGCTGAGCAACAACCCTCCTCTCAACCTCACCATGGACTTCCTCTCTTTTACTGGCAATTGCATCAATCTCATCAATAAATATGATTGAAGGTGCATTTTTCTCTGCCTCCTCAAACTTTTTCCTTAGATTTTGCTCGCTCTGCCCGTAGTATTTGCTCATGATCTCAGGACCATTAATAAGGATAAAATGCGCGTTTGACTCAGACGCAACTGCCTTTGCCAGCAGCGTTTTGCCAGTGCCAGGTGGACCCTGCAGCAAAACACCCTTTGGAGGCTCTATGCCCAGTCTCGTGAAAATCTCTGGGTGTTTTAGTGGCAGCTCAACCATCTCCCTAATCTTGACAAGCTCTTCATCAAGCCCGCCTATATCTTCATAAGTGACCTCCAAAACACCTTCTTCAGTTACTTCAACTGCCTCTGGGTTGAACTCGACGGTTGTGAGCTCTGAAATAATAACAGCACTCTTTGGCATAGTGCTTATGACCCTGAACTTTAAATCACCAAAACCAAAACCCATTAAATCGTCCATTGGCAGATTAAAAACATCATCAAAGAGCGAACTCTCAGAGAGTGCAGTTCGTCTGCGCTGGGTGCCACCCAGGCTGACAATATCACCAGTTACCAGAGCCCTACCAAGGAGTCCGCTCTTGAATATCTGAGGTGAAGCCTGCACCATTATCCCTTTCCTGTCCGGAGCAATCACAACCTTTTTTGCCTCTTTGACCTCAGCCTTGCTCAGCTGCACAAGCTCGCCAATACCTGCCTTGGCATTCCTTCTGATAATACCATCCATCCTTATAATATCAAGACCAATATCCCCCGGATAAGCACGGTCAACAATGGCAACTGTCTTACGCTCGCCGCTGATTTCAACAATGTCTCCTGGTCTAACTCCAATTGCCTTCATGAAATTGGTATCTATTCTAACGACTCCCTTGTTGACATCATCCTGGATTGCCTCAGCAACCTTGAGTTTTTTTGGCTCCATCTTCTGATTAGGGTATGTTCTGGTGATTTAATAAAGCTTTTGGTAATATACCAAGAACCACTATCCAATATAATCCTTTTTAGCTGCCCCAACCATAGGTAAACCAACTGGGGGAGGCAGATTCACGTCACGGCTGAGCACGATTGCTTCCATCTGGCATTTGGAAAGTGCTGTCTGCATCACTGGCCCAACTAGGTCTTTGGCCACGCGTTTATCTGATTTCCACTTCTTAAGCGCATCCTTCACAGCTGCTGCATCTGCCAGATAGAGAACTGAGCACTTTAGCTTGATTTCGCCGAAATCTGGCTCGTACTTTGAAGTGAAGTCAAGATCGAATCTAAGCCCGTCTTCTTTCACATTGCCAAGGGATAGATCAGTCTTCTCAACATTGATTATTTTAACATTGTTGTTGACATTCACATTACCTTTAGGCACTTTCTTCTTCTCAACCTCAATTTTCGAGAAATAAAATCCTACGACTGTCATGAAAACCACCTGTTCAGGCTAATTTTTGTAGATATATAAATCTATCGGTAACCGCAGTGGAATTTGGTTATAAGATATGCACAACCATTGTCTGAAAGTTATTTCACCTTCAAGAACCAGTTAAGCTCAAGTATCAAGATCATAAGCACCATTGTAGCAAAAGTGGCAATATATAAACCAACGCCGATTGCTAGACCGATTCCTGTGACTATCCAAAGCGTAGCTGCTGTTGTAAGTCCCTTAATTCCTGCTTTTGAGAAGATGATTGTTCCGGCACATAAAAACCCAATCCCTGTTATTACTGCAGCTGCTACACGCGTGGGGTCCCCTGAGCTGAAGCCTGAAACTGAGACAATGGTAATGAGTGTTGAGCCTAAACCCACAATCATATGGGTACGAAGCCCAGCTGCCTTGCGAGCTTGTTCTCTTTCCCACCCCACAATGGCGCTGAATAATA
>JAHWHA010000044.1 GCA_019323665.1 Candidatus Woesearchaeota archaeon
GCCAACTGAGCCTTACGCCAGCAATAACCAGGAAACTTACAGTTGATTTTTTACCACTTTTTTTTATTACATTTAACCACTTAGTAATAAATTTTTTACATAACTATCTATATAGGGAAAACTTTATATACCACTCAATAATATCTACAAACACAAAATTTTTTATTAAATTTTGTTTAAAAATAAAGGGGTGAATAAATGACAAGAGGTAAAGGAATTCTTGCCATATTTGAGGCAATAGCCCTAATGATGCCCATGGTGTTGGCAACCTCCTACGGGACAGGAATCAACATCAGTATAGTAACTGAAGCTTTCAGCCCCAGGCTGTGGATGTGTGACAGCAGGGTTGTGCTTGACGATGACTTACAGTGGGGCAGAATACAGGGCGAACCAGTGTGTTCTATAAAGGACGACGCTGAGCCTTTTGACCCAGAGGTATGTGATCCAGAGTGCTGCGATCTTTGGCAGTGTGATACAGGCGCACTAGGAGCCACATGCTCAGTGCACGCAGACTGTACAGCAGACCCCTCATTAGTGGGATGCTGGTGTCATACAGACAGTGGTTGCTTCCTCAAAGGCCCTGAGTTGATAGAAAGGCATAATAACTATGCTTTCGAGGGAGAAAAGGTCGAATGGCTTGTGCTGGTGATGGACAAGAACAAAATTGAAGAGATAGAAGACGTTGTTGTCAAAGTGGGCGCAGTGCAGGGAAGCGGATTGACAGAGGTTGAATGCCTCGCTGTTGGCGGTTTCTCAGAAATATTGCCAGAATGCAATGCAAGAATAGATGAAGAGGTGCTAACAGAGTTTGATTCCCAGATCATGGGTTACTATGAGTGCACATTGACAGTAGAGACACCAGCAACAATGCACGGTGAATACTGGGTATCAGTTGAGGCAACTGATGATGGAACAATCTGGGTTGCAGCTGATGAGCAGGAGTACTGGTTCTTGAACCCTGTTGTGGCGCTGACACTTGATGGATTGCCACTTTTGTTTGGCACTGTCAGGCCAGGGACAATCTCCTATTCCAACTCCATACTGGTTGGAAACGGAGCAGAGGCAGGCTCTGGAGTCATGATGGATATGTTCATTTCTGGAACAGACTTCTATGACCCAGCAAACTCAGGTGCTCGATGTGTCATAACAAACAGGCTCAAGCTTGGCAACAACTATGTTGCGTCAGGAGAAAGCTCAAATGACAACGTGTGCCAGATTGGTTTTACAGACACTGCAGACCATCTCTGCTACTATGCTGTAAGCGGTGCCTATGGTACACAAAACGACCCAAGAAGCGATGCCGAGGGCTATGCGCCAATCGTTTACGGAGACGCCTTTATAAGGGACTTCTATAACGATGCAGAAATCATCCAAGATGGCTTGATGGGAGCTTATTACATGGGCAACATGCTCAGCCCAGGCTCTGAGATGTCAATCACCTTTAAGTTGGGATTGCCATTGCCATGTGTTGGTGACTTCTCACAGGGTAGCATATACTTCTGGGGAGAGGCTGTTTAGGCATAAGCTTTTTTTTCTTTTTTATAATTAAATTTAAATAGGTGGCATTCATAAAAAGGCACAAAGAGATGTGAAAATAGCAGCGCTTCTAAGTCACTAATGCTTATTTGCCTTTACAACAAGTGGAGGCATTGCATTGCCTTGCCTCCATCTTGTTTTGACATTCTAATAATCTCTTCCCAGCAAATATCTATAATGTTTCTTTCAATTGTGTAACTACCAAATTGATATGACACCACTTAAAAGTGAATCAGGAAGGCAAACAAATAAATATTGGTATCCCCAATATATTCTTAATGTACTTGGCATTTAAAGCCAAAAGGGGTGATTTTGAATGGGGCTACATAAAAGAGCATTGTTAGTACTGGGTCTAATAGTTCTATTAATTATTGTTGGTGTTGCCAAAGCGAATGTCGAAGGCCAGGATACAGATGTTAGTATATATACAGAAAAATTCGACCCTTTGATATGGCTTTGTGACAGCAGAATAATGCTTGATGACAACCTGCAATGGGGTAGATACTCTCCAGAGGGAGAGGAGCTGATTGAAAGACATAACAACTATATTTTTGAAGGAGAGCAACTCCAATGGACAACTCTGGTTATGGACAAGAATGGGGCTGACAAGATAAGTGATGTTTATGTCGAGCTTGTCAGAGGTGATCAAACAAACTGCCCTAATATAACAGGATGTTTTGGAACTCCAAGTGCAGGCAGTTGCGAGAATTATGGGATTAGTCAATGCAGCTCAATACAAGGATGTTTGCTTGTTTGCGATATTTATGTAGATGATATGTCTGCGTGCTCTGGCTCACCATGTTACTCTTCAATCCAAAGCGCAATAGATTCTGCACTAAGCGGAGAAACAATTTGCGTGCAAAGCGGCATATACACTGAACAAATAATAATCAACAAAAATATTAACCTTATTGGAATTGACCAGCCGCAGATTATATCTCCCTCATTAAGGAACACATATACCTTTCCAGAATCATCACGCACCTGGGATCCAGTGGTGTTCGCATTTGGTGGCACTGAAAGCAGCGGAGCAATCAGTGGTACAGACGTAATTTCAGTACTAATTGAAGGTTTCATTATTGACGGCCAGGCAGATTTCAGGAGCGGCACAAGATATTCAGGAATCTTATTCAGAAACGTTGATGGTACAGTCCGTAGCAATATAGTGCAGAACATAGGTGTAGATGGCACAGAGACATTTGGCATAATAGTGCACGGCGATTCAGATGTGCTTGTTGAGCACAACCAGGTGAGTGATTATGCACGCGGTGGCATTGGGATAAATGGAGACCTTGATACAAGCTATGACATAGGCCCATATCCAGACCCAACAGCAGTAGTTAGATACAACACAGTAACAGGACCTGGATTAGGAGTTCCAGTAACCTGGGCCCCAAACGGTATTCAGTTCGGCTATGGAGCAACAGGCGATATCTATGCAAACAGCGTGACAGGCAATGGCTGGCCAGGCACAGCTTGGGCAGGCTCAGGGATAATAGTAGTTGACACGCATGACGTAATAATTGAGCAGAATGATGTGTTCAGCAACGAGGCTGCAATAAATGTGGGCGAGTACTGGAATCCTGCGGCAGACTGCCAGATTATTGACAACTCTGTCCACAATAATGAGTGGGGCATCTCAGTGTTCAATGATGCATCAAATATTGTTGTCCAAGGCAATAATGTTGTTGACA
>JAHWHA010000045.1 GCA_019323665.1 Candidatus Woesearchaeota archaeon
ATTCATGGTGAATGGCGCGGATGTGATGCGGCCTGGTATTGTTGAGATGGGAGATTTCAACAAGGGTGATTTTGTGGTGATAGTTGATGAAAAGCATGGCAAGCAGCTGGTGATTGGCAAAGCATTATTCTCTTCTAAAGACATGAGACAGATGGACAAGGGTAAAGTAATCCAGAATATCCACCATGTGGGGGATGAGTCCTGGAATATATGAGTACTTTAGGATAGTAATAAACGGAATTTTTTTAAGCTGTAGTTGATTCGCTGTTATATGCAAATTCAGGTTCTTCCAAGTATTGAGGAGCAGCAAAGGCGCTCTCTTGATGAGTTAGTCAAAACAATGGATGACAGAAGCTATGCAGCGCATGATATATCTATAGCCAGGAGAGCATTTTGGTTTGCAGCACAATATCACAAAGGGGAGGTTCGCAAGACCATAAGAAAGCCCTCAGATAAAGGATTAGAAAGACCCTTTATTGTGCATCCTGCAGGTGTGGCCCAGGAGGTTGCTCAGAAGGAGGAAGATATAGTTACAATAGTCAGTGGTATGCTGCACGACTGTCCTGAAGCACTTATCGAGAGAAGGGAAGTAAGCTATGGACTCGGTGAGTATATTCCAGCACAGGCAGCTGCTCAAGTGCGTGAGAATTTCCAGCAGACTTTGTGGGAAGCACAACTTGCATTCTCTTGGGAATCTATGAACTCTGTTGAGAATGTGATTACAGCTATGACTAGGGTGCCCAAAAAATCAGCATTTTCAATTGTTGGTCCAATTTTTGCTATTAAAGATGAGGTGGATCTTATGCGCGCTTTGCTGCTGAAGTGCACAGACAGATACATGAACACAATTGAGACCAGAGGGTACAGCTCAAGTAAGAAGCTCTATTCTGTTTTCAAAACCTTTGTCTTTGCCAACCTGGCAAAGATGTATATGCTAAGTAGGATGTATATCCCAAGGAGATGCATGTTTAGAGCACAGGACTTGACTGAATACGTAACATTAAGACATACATTAGATGGCTATGGTCAAAGAAGGGCAGAGCAGGTTGCAGCAAGACATCACCTGTTTGGAAGCCTTGTTCTGACAATAGATGACCTTGGAGCAGCTTCAAATGAAGTTATTGACCGTGTGACCAATGCACAGCAGGATCGCAAAGACAAGTTGTCAGAGAGCCAGCGCAGAGAAGCAGAAAGAGCCTATTGGAGGGCAAAGTGCGATGGCTATATGTATGAAAAGAGTGGTGGTCATATTAGGGTAACACCCAAAGAGAGAGGGCAAAGGATTGACGGAACTATACTTCGTTATCTTGGTTATGTCAAGGATAATAATCTGCTCGATGTTTTACAGGAGGATCCTGTGCAGATGGTACTGGATGCATTGCTTTTCGAACGGCTGTTTCTCAAGCTCCAAAATGAGCCAAGATATTATCTTAAAGGTCTTGGTTGGAAAAAGCTACAAAGAGCAATGGCCGGTTAAGGGAAAGATTTAAATTCGTGTAAAGCTTAATTCCAATAACGCCGTTGATGACTTTCTTGGGTTTACAGTGGTTCTTAGCTATTATTGAGTGGTAAAAAACCAAAGATTTTTATATACACAAAAATATCCTTTGCATAAAATATATATTGGGTAGGTATATATGAAAGATAACAGTGGAAATCAGAAAAAACCTGATGATGCTCTGACACTTAAAGACCTTGAGGCTATTATTGGAGCAGAAAACACTTTGCTTCTTGGCAAGCACCTTATTGAAGTTTTTGGTGTTAATCCAATACTTACATATTTCCTTATTGAGGAGATTCCGAGCACAGATTCTAGAGGCGAGCCAATTATTGGAAAGCGTTTCATATATATTGTTGATAAGGAAGGAAACCCCCTAGATATAATTGATTTCAATTATCGGATCGCAGAAGATGGTGAGCTTAGGGTAGCAACATATCCTTTTACGAGATATAAGCTGGTTAAACCTGAGGTTGAAAAAGTTGCTGAAGAATCCTACAATAATCAATTATAATCACTGCATTCTGAATTTTAACCAAAACATTTCAATCTCTGAATATTTATCACTAGATAGTGACTAAAAAATAGAAAGATTTATATAGTTGAAATCTAATAATATACGGTATGAGCAGCCTTAGCTATGAAGTACCTTGTCTGGATGTTGAGCTAGAAAGGGAACTGAGCGAAATAAGGTCTACAGTCCGAGATTTTATTGATTTATATAAGGAGAAAGAGAGAAAGGACAAACAAGAAAAAGGGGTGAAGTTAAAGGAAGGTGAGATACCTTATGCATCAAGAAGAGAGAAGAAGCTTGAGGCAAGGTTAGCAGAGATTACCTCTCCGGAATATATTGACTTGATAAACAGAGTTGATACTGAAACAAATAGGAGAACAACAACAGAGGCGTATGCTTTCCATACACTTCTTGAGGAGTATCTTTTACCTGAAGAGAGAGTTGAGGACTTAAGCAGAAGGTGGGCCAACCAAGAGCTCATGGCAGAGGGAATTCTAACTCAGTTTGTTAATGATTTTCTGTTGAAACATTTTTTTGCAGGTGCAGATGGCAATATACTTGAACATGATCATTATGTTATGGTTGAAGGCAGATGCCAAACAACTGGATGCCCATTCAATAACAGAATCACGCGAACAGAGTATGAAACAGTAGATCCTGTTCTTGAGCAAGAGTTCTATTATGAGCTATTGGCAAGTTTCTCTCCAACATGCAGAGGGAAAATTGGGAGGATACAGCATGATACAAAACCAGTCTCTTCTGCCAATATTGTGTATCCTTCAAGCGGTATTGACTCAATTTTGCATTCAGTACAATGGAGACTCAAAAGCGGTGGTAGGCTGCTTGACAAGTTCATTGATTATGTGATGGGCGACAGAGATGAAGGCATCAATGACCAGCTAGCTGCAAGAGTTGTAACAAACAGAGCACTTGGTCAGGATGAGAAGGAAACACTAGAAGGAATCCTACAAACAATCAAAGATAGTTTTCTCCGCACTGTGGATTCAAGAGTAATGGATGAATATGTGATTTTCAAAAAAGTTGATGGTAATCTTAATCCAATCTATTCAAATGGGCAAGAACACTCTATGGAAAGAGCGCCAAGATGTATTGAGGTCCTTGTTCCTATTAAAGGCTTGATTGTTGGCCTTCAGCTGATGCTAAACTGGTGGTATCATGAGATGGAAGCAGAATATGCAGGGCTAGATCATCCAAGATATTTTGAAAGCCAAGAGGAACAGAGAGCAAAAAGAGAAACCATTAACCATATTATTTTGAAAGCTCATTTAAAACCAATTTTTGAGAGAGATTAATTTGCAGCTACAATCCTCCTAGCCTTTGGCACATAGTTAAGTATCTTATTCTTTGCGACCTTACCGCACCCAACAAAATCATTTTTGTGTTTAACAATCACAAACCCAGTTGCATCTCCAATATAGTCAAGATCATAACCCTCAAACCACTGTTTCAACTCGTCATCATTGAGCTCAACAACATTGCTTTTTGCCTTTCTGCCAATAATCTGCGAACCTTCAATACTCAGCCTCAACTCATTATTTACAAGCTGCCCAAAATACAAGCCAATATTGTTGATGTTTAGCTCATCCAGTTCAAGCCTTCCAATATCCCTTGACACAACATATACTCTGTCCTTTGAGCTGAGAAGCCATGCATCCTCACTTTCAAATGCAGCGTTCCACTGTTTTTTTATAATCTCAAAAATCTTTTTCTTCTCCTTGCTGTTCAAGAACCTTGCCCTCATATTCCCCAGAACTGGTTTTTCTCGCGCATCTTCTGCGCTATCTCTTTCAATAGTTCAATCTCCTCAGGTTTAAGTAGTTGCTTGTTGTCCTTCAGCCTGCGGAAATCAGACTCAGGAATGAAGGAATACAGGATATCATCTTCCATAACCTGCCTCCCAATTGTGATTTTATCCAATGACAATGCAACCTGTTTGCCAGCCTCGACAATATGCATGTTCTTCTTCTCATGCTGGATGCTCTTCACTGTTGTAATTGGCTCATCTGTTTTCATTAGCTGCATCCCAGTGCGCACTCTGCCAGCAAGAATATCACACCCAACAATAGCAGGGCTGCGCTGCCTGAACACATAGCCTTTCATCACCTGCACCTTACAAGGCATTGTTGTGTCGCAAAGATTCAAGCTCTCTTTCTCCTTTATCCTTTTCTCATACCACAACTTATAATTGTCAATCAGCTTGTAAATAATAACATCTGTGATTACATCAACACAGCACTCTGTGGCAAGCTCCTCAGCCTCCTTATTGGGCTGTGTATTAAAACCAAGCACAATCCGCTGCTCAACATCCTCATTTGCATGCGCGTCCACTATATCTTTCTTGGTTATCTTGCCAATAGATGCCTTCCTAATCCTGATATCTTGCTGCTTGAGCATTCTGCTCAAGGCTTCAAGTGAACCCAGGGTGTCAGCCTTAATGATTATCCCAGCATGCTCAGTCTCTATTAATATCTCCTTAATCTCTTCATCAACCTCTTTTTGGATCTCTTCAAGGTTGGCAGAAGTTGCCTCTCTTAGCGGCATGCCTGCTGTCACCCTCTCAAGCTCAGGCGCCACAATCTTAACACCAGTGGCAGCAACAACCTTGGAAACCTTGACATATTTAGTCTTCTTATCACGCATCTCAGCAAGAGGGGCAGGCAGCAGCAAAGCTCTCACCTTTGTTGTAATTGGCTCATCAATTCCGCCAATCACAATCAGGTCATTCACATTCAGCTGGCCGTCATAGATTATAGCATCAACAGTTGTGCCGAGACCTGTCTCCTCTTTAACCTCAAGCACAGTTCCCTGTGCAGGACCCTCAACCTGGCATTCTAAACACTCATTCAAATAACGCTGGGCTAGCCCTGTCAAAACCATAAGCAGCTCGGGCACACCCTCACCAGTAAGCGCAGATACAGGCACAATAGCAACCTGCTTGGTGAAATCACCAACGCGGTCAAAACGCTCAGACTGCATGCCATATTCAGCAAGCTTGCCCACAATCTCATATAACCTTTCATCCAGTTTCTCCTGCACTTGGGAATACTGGTTTTTGATTTTATTAAGCAAACCGCCCTCCTTTGGCTGCCATCCTGAGAGCAGGTCAAGCTTGTTTGCAGCTACAATAAAAGGAGTCTTGAACTGCTTTAATATCTGGATTGTTTCGTGGGTCTGCGGTTTAAAACCTGAGTTCAAATCTATAACAACAACAGCAATATCAGCAATACTGCCACCGCGGCTCCTCAAATTTGTGAAAGCCTCATGGCCTGGAGTGTCAATAAAAAGCAAACCAGGGATTGTGAAATCCATCCTCAGCTGTTTTAGAAGATTACCACAAACACTCTTTATAGTATCCAAAGGAATGATAGAAGCGCCAATAGCCTGTGTTATGCCACCAGCCTCACCTTTCTGAATAGCAGTACCTCTAATTTTATCAAGTAAAAGAGTCTTTCCATGGTCCACATGCCCAAGCACAACGCAGATGGGGCTTCTTATAGCTGCCATATCAAAGATGTAGCTTTTCGAGGTTTTTAAATCTATTGTAACAGTACGTTGAGAAGTTTAACTAAGAGCATCCACACCTTCAAACATTGCCACAAGACCCTGCTTAAGGCTTTGAGAATCGCAGATCTTGTTGTGCACATAAGGTTTGATAATCCATCGTTTTTCAAGAAGTGAGCCAGGGTTGAAAAATACGAATTTGAGGTTGGGCAAAGCAGCAAACTCAGACCAGCGCTTTATCAGGAAATCTAGATTCTGCCTTTTATTGGGCACAAAAACGCTCATCTCAGTATCCAATTTCTCCAGTTTGAGTTCAGAGAGGTCAGTCATTGCCACTACCACTTCAATATGCTCATCTTTATATTTGACCAGGAGTCTATGAGGCTCTAGCTTGATATCCTCAATCCTCCTGAACACAAGATCTCGGTTCTTGAGATATTCATAAGCCCAATCTAGGATTTCAGCCTCTTTCATAAGGTCAGATATTCACTATACTGCTTAAATAGTTTACTTTATTAATACATCAGAATCCAATCTAACAATATTTAAAAACTAATTTTACTTTCTTAAACCAATGAAATTCGCCCATATGGCAGACTGCCACATCGGAGCCTGGTCAGACAGCCGTATGTCAGCATTGAACAGCAAAGCCTTTGAAAAGGCAG
>JAHWHA010000046.1 GCA_019323665.1 Candidatus Woesearchaeota archaeon
AGCAAACCTCTTTGTAAAGATCAACAAACTCCCATTCCTTGCCTTGGTAGGTCACATTAATCTTGACAACCTGGCTGCACTTATCGCCATTTCCTTCCTCATACTCGCTTGGATAGAGTATTTTTTCACATATCTCAGGACAATCCTTGCTGAATAGAGGGCTCTGGTAAAAGCCATTGTGGTCTCCAATTCTCTCCAATTCAAGGTTCACCTCTTCTCGCACTATGCGGGGCACTGAGAAATCAGGATCAAGAAGTTTCTTGGCAACTGAAAGGTATGCAAGATTTCTCCTTGCCAGCTCTTTGAGATTTGTATCATCCAATGTACTGTACTGAGTTTCTGATTTTTGCAGTGTTTTAGTGAGAAATTCATCAAGCATTGGTATTAGACTGTTCAATTCAATATTTTTCAATAGTTCATTGAATTCAATATGGAATAGGTGCATCACAGAATCTGTCGTGATGAATATGGGCACACCTTCTCTGTCTTCATTTTTATATTTAGTTTCAGAAAGCTGTTGATATGCAATTTCAAATCTCTCACTGTCTCCTGGCAGGATTATCACACCGTTTTCCAAAAAGATTTCAAGCTGTTCTTTGCTGAGCTCTTTGCCGAACTTCTCAACGAGATCCCGCTGATAGTTTTCAGGTAGCTCTTCCAAGGGTAAATCATATTCTGGATTATTGAATTTTGGCTGATCAAAAGAATATTCAGGTGGGTTGTAGCTGAGCTGGATAAAGCTCATTGTGCTGAAGGTCAAATCCTGGTTTTCATCTGTGTTTTCACTGACTGGCTCAGTTGATATAGGTTCAAGCGGTTTCTCTGGCTCTTGTTTACAGCCTGCGATTAAAATTAGGGACAGAACAAATATTCCAAATATTTGGTTTTTGCTGGCCAAGGTTAACACCTCTTTTATTTTTTATTAAGTGCTCCATAAATAAATCATAACCGCGGATTAGGTTTTGGATTACCAGTCTTTTCTACTTATTGGATTATTTTGTTTTTTTCAAAGTCAGTGTAATTGTGCCAATTATGCCTATAACAAACCCTATTGGACACACAAGAACTGCCATAATAAACGAAAAACCGTGAATAAACCCGAAGATGTTGGGGATTATTGGGATATTTGTAGTTAATATTTCCATGGCATATAACAGATTGTGCAATATTGAGAAAGATAGTATACCTGCTATTGACGCTCCTGTCATGAGCAAATATGCTCTTGGTTTGCATTTAATATCTGATTTTATTGTGAGAATTATGAGTGCGATCCCCAGGAAGAATGAAATGAATGCAAGTGCTGCAATCAAACCAAAGAAATTAAATTTTGAATCCAGGGGAAAGAAGATAAAGCCAATGATAATCGTGAAAAATATTGCCAATAGTATGAATATTATCCTAATATGCTTGATGTAAATGTTTTGTTTGCCCATATCTTTCAATTATTTGTAGCCATGCTCTCCCTTAAGAGGCACAAATACAAACATGCCCAGATTGGTTTTTTTAAGTCTGCCTTTTATTTTTTTTGCTTTTATCATCTTCTGGCCGAAGCACAGCGAGCCAACAGGTGCAACTATTATTCCGCCTTCCTTGAGTTGCTCAATCAATGGTTTTGGAATAGCGGGACAGGCTGCTGTGACTATTATCTTGTCAAAAGGTGTTTCTTTTTCATAACCCTTGCTGCCATCATGTTCAATTACTTCGACATTCCTTATGCCTGCTTTCTCCAAATTTAGTCTTGCCACCTCAACCAATTCAGGAATAATCTCAGTTGTTATCACCTTTTCTGGCTCAACAATTTTGGCAATAAGTGCTGCCTGATAGCCTGAACCTGCACCCACTTCCAATACTTTGTCTCCTTTTTTAAGTTCAAGTGCCTGCGTCATTAACATCACAGTTGTTGGCTGCGATATTGTCTGTCCGTGACCTATTGGGAACGCATTGTCAATATAGGCATCCTGCTTCATATGGGGGTGCATGAAGGGTGCTCTGTCTACTTGTTCAAATGCTTTCAGAAGTTTTCTGTCTGTGATGATTTTGCGGGTTTGCCAGAATTCAATAAGGTGATGTTTCATAACCAATTCAATAGAAAGGAGTGTATAAAAAGTTTTGTGAATACCATACAAGTATTAAGTCATGCCTAAGCGTTCCACCCTTTTTCTTCAATGGGTGCGGTGTATCTATACAGATTCAAGAAGGATTTAATTTGGCTGTGCAGGTGATGGATCTCCTCTGTGAGGATAGACTCGTACTTTGCAGTGTAAGTTTTATATATGAATTTGTCAAACACAGTACGCATAAAGACATACATTGGTTTGCTTTCCCATCTGCCTTCATAATCTGTCTCAAGAAATCCATCAAAAATTAAGTTGAGCCTGCCCTGGTTGAGCCTAATCTGCTGGCCATCTTTCTCAACTTCTACCTCCTTGACATCAAACATACGGATATATATCCTAATAATCACTTTGGCATAGTCTGAGAGCTTTTTATAAGGCTGCAGCTCCAGCTCGATGTACTTACCGGTCTGTTCCACTTTCTCCATATTCTGAATCTCACGCTTATCATATCCTTTTTCCCAGAAAAATTGGTCAATCATCTTGTAAAGCTCAGCTGCGTCAAAAAGCCCCTCGTAGCTGAGGGTCATCCCATCCACAATGATCTTGACTTCTGACATTTTAGTACGCGTTTCCTTTTGTTTCCATCCCTAGATAATTTTTCACCAGGTTGTGCAGTTTATAAGTTATGTACCAGAGTTTGTCTGCGTGGAGCAGCTCCACTTCACGTTTTATCACATGATTGAAGTACAACTTAAAAAGTGTTTTGGTTAGTGGAGTCTTGTCCCATCTGTTCTGCCAGTCAACTATCACCACTGGCTTAAAGCTGATCCACACTCTTGTTTTGACCATATCTTTCTTTTTTCCGTTCTGGATCACTTCCACTTTCTCAATATCATAAAAATGGAAGTAGAGCTCAATTGTATATTTATAGAAATCATTTACCTTGCGCTCGCCTATCCAACTGAGTTCAAGCTCTGGTGGCTTGTCCTTATACAGCTTTTCATAGAAATCATACTTACGTTCCTTAAACCAGGCAGCCATCGCTTTGTATAACCCTTCAAGATCCAATACCCCCTGGTATTTGAGGAAGTCAAGCCTATTGGAGTCAAGATATCTGCCTCCTCCAAATACAGCTATGCTTTCTGACATACAACTATCATCAGAAACCTTGTTTATAAAGTTTTCGTATATCAGTATGGTTTTTGGGTAAGTGGTTGTTGGATATAATTTGTTGGACACCAACTGATAACTCAATTTAAGTAAAAATGAAGAAAACAAGGGATTTAAATCGGCTTCCTGTGCTCTTCCCTGAGCTCAAATTTCTCAACAATCAATTCAAAAAGCTGGGGCTCAATCTTAAGAATGTCTTTTATTGTGAGATAACCCACAAGCTCTTTCTTGTGAACAACAGGGAGATGTCTAATATTGTAGTCACGCATCAGCACAAGGCTGTCATAGATA
>JAHWHA010000004.1 GCA_019323665.1 Candidatus Woesearchaeota archaeon
CTTTTTGGAGAAGAGCCTATGCAGGAACTTAAAAGGAAAGTGATTAGGCTTGTGAAGAACAAAACAAGCCTACCCATGTTGTGTACCCATAATCTCAATGATGAAGGTGGGGATCCGATTCTCAATGGTTTTAGATCTCATGGCTTGTTAAACAGGCAAGAAGATCGTGTTAAGGTTGTCTTATATCCAATATATCTCACAGGTGCAGACAGGCTGCTAGATCTGACCTATTATGAAGCCATGACTGGTTCGCATCTTGGGGTTTTCCCATCGTATTATGAACCTTGGGGTTATACACCATTGGAGGCAGCAGGGTTGGGGGTTGTCGCAATAACAACTGACTGTGCTGGTTTTGGGAGATATATTACACAGAAAAGCGCGTTAAGTCCTTACCCTGGGGTGTATGTTCTTAACAGGCTTAAGAATTCCTATAATGAAAGTGTTGAACAGCTGAGCAGGATACTGTTCGAGTACTGCAATTTCACAAAGCAGGAGAGGATTGAGAATAAGATTCAGGCAAGGAGAATAGCATCATATGCCGACTGGAAATTGCTGATTGATAATTACATAAGGGCTCATAATTTGGCGGTGGGTAAAGTATGGAATTGAGAAAGGATTATTTGCTGGATAGATGGGTGATTATTTCACCACATAGAGCTGCTAGGCCCAATGATACAAAGCAAAGGTATGTTGGTGATGGCTCTAATTGTTATTTCTGTCCAGGGAATGAGCATACTACTCCTCCTGAAATTGGGAGGATTGAAAAGGATGGCAAGTGGGTTGTGCGCTGGTTCAACAACAAATACCCCTTCTTGGCAAAGCCTGGGAATGCAGAAATCAAAACGCATAATGAATATTTCACTTTTGCTGACGCTGTGGGGGAGCATGAGGTGATAGTTGAGACAGAGGATCATGGCAAGCAGCTTTCTGATCTGGGTGTTGCAGATATCAAACAGATTCTGCAGGTGTATTTTGAAAGAATCAAGGTTTTATCTGAGCGCAATGAGTATGTTGTTGTCTTTAAAAATCATGGGGCTGATGCTGGTACGTCGCTTGAGCACAGCCATACTCAGATTGGTGCAACGAGCATAATTCCCCCTCAGGTTAATGCTGAAGTTACCGCGAGTTTTCATCAGGGGAAATGCTTGTATTGCGAGATTATCTCGCGGGAAAAAGAGAGTGATAGGCGGGTGGCAGAGGGCAAACATTTTGTGAGCTTCTGCCCCTATGCCTCATGGTATAACTATGAAGTGTGGATTTTTCCCAAGCAGCACATGAAGAGTTTCTTGGAGTTGAATGAGGAGCAGGTTGCAGAACTTGCTGGGCAGCTGAAAATGATTCTGGGCAAATTAGCTGAGCTGGACGCCTCATACAATATTGTTTTCCACTACGCACCAAAGAACAGGGACTTGCACCTGCATGTTGAGGTGAAGCCAAGGATTGCCAACTGGGGTGGATTTGAGCTTTCTACTGGGATTGTTGTGAATCAGGTGAGCCCAGAGGATGCTGCGAAGTTTTATAGAGGCGAAAATTGAGTTCTTGTTATTATTTTTTCTTTATAACTGATAGGTATAGGAAAATTTCCAGAAAAACCTGCAATTGAAAGAGTATTCGGAAATGATTTTTACAGGGGATTCTGGATTGAATTCAATATTACATACTTTTTTGATTTGCAGGAAGCAGCTGTTAATCCTCTAAAAATAGAGCAACAAGGGTGGAAGTTGCTTTCACCAGCGATAGGTGAGTATCTAGACCAAATAGAAGTCTATTTGGAAAGTTATCCGCCTAATGAATTTAGTGAAGCAACTAAAAATGATTTTTTAGGATATATTAATAGAGGGAGAAAATTGTTAGACAAGTGGCAAATCATATGCAACTCGTATAAGGCAAAATATCAAAGGGAGGGTGAGCAAAATATCATTCAGGCTGAAGCAAATGTTCAATTTCTAATTCAGGAATTAGCTACTAATTTACAATAGGATTATTTCAAATTAGCTTCAAACAACAATCTTTATAAAATGAGAATCATAACAAACATAATATGAAATGCTCCATCTGCAAATCCAAGATTGATGAGATGTTTTTGAAGAAGCTCTTTGGAACTTATGTGAAGGATAGCAAGGGTAAGAAGTATGCTGTGTGCAGCTCTTGCCAGAAGGCCTTGGGTTCTAAGGAGGCTATACTAAAGAAGTTATAATCTTGTTATCATATGCCCCGGTAGCTCAATGGTAGAGCATTTGCCTCGTATTTTGTATTCGCAAAGGAAAGCAAAAGGTTGTGGGTTCAAATCCCATCTGGGGCTTATTTTTGTGGTCTTTCTTGAGTGGTCATTTTTAGAAATACTTATATAATTTAATATAATCCCATTTTGCCTGAAGATGGTCAATTTTGTCAATTATCTTGGTGAAGTACTTGACAATTGTTCACAGTACATAGACTGCTATATCTCTGAGGATTGGCTGCAAGTAAATGGAATATTGACAAGGGCTGGAGCTCGCTTCAAGAGTTATCCTATCTGGGAGGATGAAAACTCCATGTTTAACGGCAGTTCAAGGCAGCTTGTTTGGCCAGAGACATACACCTTAGGTCGCCAAGATATGGTGTTAGAGTGTGCAGACGCAACAGTTCAGGATAAGGAATTTGTCTATAGTAAATTTGGTTTTTTCGCAGAGTCCAAGATCCGCTTTCATGGTGTTGGACAAACCAATCTTGAAGATATTTGCTCAGTTGAACAGGCCTTACTTGCAGAACAGCTGGATTTCTGTTTTGTTGATGATGAGCAAACCTTGGCGTACACGCGTGCTTTAAAAGAATAAGTGATTTGGATTATGGAACATCTATGACATATACAAACATATTTATCTCCAGGTATCAAATCCATGCTAATGAATATACCTAAGTTATTATTAGCTGACTTGAGAATTACTGAGTCATTTAAAAAATACAAATATCTGCTTTTTGCTAGTGGAATTGTGTTAGCTTATCTCTTGGTTTTTCAAAAGGATTGGCTGTTTAC
>JAHWHA010000047.1 GCA_019323665.1 Candidatus Woesearchaeota archaeon
AACTCCATTTCATCAAATGTTGCAGCATTATCTGTCAGCATCTCGGTCCAGCCAGCATTTGGTGAAGTAATTGTCAAATCAGCCATTCCGGTTGTGTTGAGCTTCACAGTCCAAGTTTCGCCATCTCTAAGAAATGTGATTGGATTGAGTACAGTGATAGAAATCTCATAGCTCTCGTTTGAAAGATGAGGAACAATCCACTCAATGCGGTCAATCAAACCATTGCCATCCATATCAAGGTAGTCAGCATCAATGACCTCCTTGCCATCCTCCTTTAACCAGAACAACTGTATTCGCTCCTCCTCCACATTATCAATCTCAGTATATGCAAACACATCCGTATAATGAATCTCAGAACTTATTGTCACAATCTTCTTGTGCTGGTTTATTATCTGCTCAACCTTTTGCGGACCAGGTGTTGAATAGCCAAGAGTGACACTTTCAACAACTTCAGTGAGATCAAGCTTGATGTTCTCCTTTAGCACCTTTTCCTTGCCATCTTTCTGCTTGATTTTATCAAACTCATTTAAAGCTACAAACTCTTGCTTGTTTGCATTATACTCATCAACCCCAAACTCCTCATCTTCAACCTTAAGCTTGACCTTGTCTGCATGCTTGTCAACCTCAACATTGTATGCCTCTTTTGGCAAATCAGCATATGCAACCTCTGCTGAAATCTCCTCACTCCAGCTCACAGCTCGACCAACCACCACATGTGTATGCGAAATATTTTCATAAGAAATATTCGCGAAGCTTATATTAAAGGCAGTAACATTAGCGGTGATATTCACCTCAATCTCTTCAGTTATATTAACCTCAGAAACATTCACCTCAGCCTCCTCAGTCATATTTACCTGAGTGACATTAACTTCAGGTTCTTCAGTCACATTAACTACTGGAGCTTCTTCAGTTATGTTAACTTTAGTCTCTACTGTGATATTTTCTGGAACCTCTTCAACTTCCTCAACAGTCACATCTTCCACAACCTCTTCAGTCACATTTACCTCAGAGACATTCACCTCAGTTTTAATTGAGGTTACATTCTCAACACTCAGATTCTCTTCAACTGCAGTCTCTTCAGCCTCAAACAGAGTGTAGGTTGTTGAGCTAAGATTCAGAGAGGCATTCTCCACCACAATTGTGAGAACAAGCTCAGACCCAAAATTTGGCAAAGCACATGTCTCAACACACTCATTCTCAAATATGGCAACTGGCTGAGCTGTTGCATTTGGAGCTGTCTGATTTGCATCAGTTGCATTCACCTCTGTTTCATTTACTGTCTCATTAGCCTGAGGCTCTTCCCCACCTGTTACCATCCCGGTTATTGGTGCAAGAGCAGCCTCTTCTTCAACACCTTTATAACTAAAAACAAGAAGCTCACCAAGATAAATCCCAGCAGAACCAGCACCAATAACTGAGCCACTCACCCTTAGCGAACTTATGTTGCCAGCGGCAACAACAGCAAAATCAGTTGACTCCTCAAACAAAACACCAATCTCCTGCACTGTGGCATTCTGCTCACCAACAACCATGCCAGTGAGCTGTGGTTTGAGCCATAACATCAATCCTAGAAGCATTGCCAGCACCAGAATCAGCTCTGGCAAAAACCACTTATGCTCGCGTTTGGCATGTTGTTTAGTCATGTTTAGATCTTGCTCGCTGTAAAGTTGTCCAGATTGTTCGCTCATCACGATGGAGAATAGCTGCTATCTGCTTGAGCGACATCTCCTGTTGGCTGTAGAAAAGAGCAATTGCCTCGAATGTGGTATAGCGGGAATCAGAGAAAGCCTCAAATGGAACCTTGTGCTCAAAATCCAGCTTCTCAAATCTTGCAGCTTGTTTCTGTGTTGCCTTTCGGTATATAACAGCCACATTGTTTGCTGTTTTGTGCAGAAGCTCTCCAACAACCATATTTGGGAGCTCCAGGTTCTCCCGCAGGTATTTCACAACACTCTCTGCAATCCCGAGCTTTTTAGTAAAGATTGAGTTTGGTAAGAAGCCAGCATTCTCATCCTCAACAACAATCTTCACCTCTTTCTCAAGACCATGCTTTTTTAGAATCAGCTCAATCCTGTTCTGCAAACCAGCGAGATCACTATCTGAGATTAACTCTTTCAGAAATACCTCTTTTGCTGGCAATGCTCTTTTCATTTATTATAAATTTATAATAAGTATGAATTAAATAAGTAACTTATTTATAAATATTTCGCATAATTTATGGAATTAAGTAAAAAAAATGAACTAAATAGTCATTATTTTGATAGCAAATTAATGATATTAACCTATTAAGTAATAATTATTAACTAAAGAAGAAACCCATATATAAATTGTAAAAGCGTAATAAATTAAGAAGCCTTTGTGAGACAACGCGAAGTATGGGAAAAACAATATAAACTTGGAATTAATGCCAATCTGTATGGAGCTAGTTAACAGAATAAGAGCAGTTGATTTGGGGCTTTTTATCGAGCCTTTTCAAACTCTTGTTATTGCGGATATCCACATCGGCTTTGAAGAAGCCATCAACAGGCAGGGCATCCTAGTCCCAAGGCTGCAGTTCAAGGACACTGTTCAAAAACTTGAAAAACTTCTAATTAAGACAAAACCAGAAAAAGTTGTGATTAATGGTGATCTGAAGCACGAATTTGGCAAGATCTCAGAGCAGGAGTGGCGTGAGACTTTGAAAATCCTTGATCTGATCTCAAAGCATGGCAAAGAAATAACCCTTATCAAAGGCAACCATGACACCATTCTTGGCCCAATTGCTCAAAAAAGAGAAGTAGAGATAGCCGAATACCTCATCCTTGGTAGCATCCTGATAATCCATGGCGATAAAATCCCAGAGAATGTTGACCTTAAGAAAACCAAGACCATCATTATCGGCCATGAGCATCCTGCAATCACAATCAGAGAACAATCAAGGCAAGAGACATTCAAGTGTTTTCTCCTCGGTAAATGGAAAAAGCTCAATTTGATTGTGCAGCCATCATTCAACCTTGTCACACAAGGGACAGACATACTTAAAGAACAGCTGCTGAGCCCATTCTTGACAAACATTTCAAATTTTGAAATCATTGTTGTTGCAGATAAATTGTACAAGTTTGGAAAGGTGAAAAGGCTACTTGAGCTTTGAATTGCCTATTTGATTTCAAATTATCTAGTTGCGGCAGCAGCAAATAGAGTTATGCAACAAAGCAAAGTTAGAACTACTTTAATTTTGATGCCACGGCAACCATATCATATTTTGAAATCAGTCCGACAAGCCTCCCTTTGTTTGCCACAAGCACAATAGGGAAATGTCTTAACAGCTGGGAAACAACTGCAGCAGATGTCCTTGAATTGACAATAGGGGGTGCCTCATCCATCACCTGCTCTGCATGCAGCTCATTGATATTCTTGCCCTCAGAGATTTTGTTAAGGATTGTTGTCTCTGTAACCAAACCAATAACATTGCCATCATCAATGACTGGCACCTGTGAAATCCCGAACTGCCGCATCTTCTTCACAACAGCAGCAACAAAATCATCCTTATTGCATGAAATAATCTTCCGCTGCATAACCTCCTCAATCCCAAATTGTGAGTCGCGGTCAAGTTCACTTAAAGCAGCAGAAATCTTCTTAACTTTCTCAAAGGTTGGCTCAATCTTGCCAGCCTCAATCTTAGCAATCAGGCTCTGGGAAACTCCAGCCCTTTTTGCCAGTTCTGCCTGCGTAAGCCCAGACTTTTTCCTGAATTTCTTGATCTCCTCCAAGCTTGTGATCATATTAAAGAATAACTATCTCAACTTTAAATTCCTTTCGGAATAAATTGTTTAACACTATTCTTTATTTTTTTTGAAACCATAGATTTTTAAATTGCCAGCCCATACCAAATCCACAATGCCAGAATGCAATCTAGCCAAAAACAAGCCAAGATGCAACTGCTCATACCCAGGATGCCCAAGAAAATACAAATGCTGCGACTGCCTCCATTATCATCTGCAGATGAACCAGCTGCCAGCATGCTGCTTCCCTGATGATATTGAAAAAACATATGACCGCAGCTTCAGGAAATTCTGTGAGATAAACAGCTAACCACACATTTTAATAACATCCTCTTTTAGCGAATTCCCAACCCTTGCACCCATAACCTCAACAACCTTGCCAGCTGAGAAGCTCGCAATCCGGCATGCATCGCTCATGGAATATCCGTTTGTAAGCCCAAAGAGCAACCCAGCAGCATAGGCATCACCAGCCCCAGTTGTGTCTAGAGCATTCACCTTGAGCGCACTGATCCTATATAGCTTACCATTATGCAGCACCAAGCTCCCCTCAGACCCAATTTTGAGCGCAACAGTTGAGCCATTTTTCGCAATCACTCCCAAAGCCTCATAGGGTTGATGACCAGTAAACAGCCGAGCCTCCTCTTTGTTTAAGAACACAATGTCAGCATACTTCTTTACAATTTCTTTCATCAGAACATTCTTGTCACGCACCAGAAACGGGTCAGACACATCAAAACTAATAGTAATATTGTTCCTCTTCGCAAGCTCAAGTGCATGCATCACAGCTTCAGGCGCTGTGTCAAGCGCATATGCAGTTGTATGGAATATCTTACTTTTCAAAATCTCATCCTCAATAATATGCTGTTTCACAAGCTGCGTGCAAACACCTAGATGGGTGTTCATTGTACGCTCACCATCAGGTGTCACCAAAATGACACTTGAGCCAGTCATCCCCGCAACCCTAGTAAGATTGGACTTCACACCAAAAAGCGGCAGCTTTTCAGCAAATATCTTGCCATATATATCATCACCCACAACACCAGCATAACCAGCCCTACCACCCAAATTAGCCACTCCTATCATAGTGTTGCAGCAGCTACCCCCAGGCATCACAGTCTTGCCATGCAAACGCACACTGCCCAGTAATTTCTTGGACCTTTCAACGTCCACCAGACTCATAATCCCCTTGGGCAGATTAAGCTCCTCCAGCAACTGCTCCTCAACATTCACCAGAATATCAACAATACTATTCCCAATACCATAAACATCATGCTTGTGCATAGAATAAGGGGGATTTATTGCTTTATAAAAGATTTTTCAAATCACGGACCAAAAATCATGGATTTACATATCTTTTAGCCTTTTGTCGCTTATAAATCATATACAACTGGCTGGAATATTGTTTTATCTAGCACCAAACAATGTTCATTTGGTGTCTTCAGAATAAACATGCGCCTCAAACCTGAAAATGCGGTTGCTGAGATCCTGCCAGGCATCTCTCTCCAAGCCTGCCTTCTTGCATGTCATTTCAAGTGCGCTCACAACAGTGCAATTGTACTCAGTGAAAACCTGCGGCAGCAGTAGCCCAGAGCCCTCAGCTCCACGAATAATAAGTCCGTGCTTGCCAATAGTAATCTTGTTCAAGTAATCCTCTGCCTTTTCAACTTC
>JAHWHA010000048.1 GCA_019323665.1 Candidatus Woesearchaeota archaeon
AGGACCAGCCCAAGCCATCACCATTGGCATGGATACAAGAAGTGACACAACTCCAGATGAGCAGAGCGCTGTCACATTCCGGGTTTATGTTGATTTTGCCATAGACGAGCTAGTCCCTGTACAGAACTTAACCTTGACTATTGGCTCTGAATCATGCGTTTTCAACATCTCTGGCGTAGAAATCTCAGGTGATTTATGCAATGATGTCACAATCACAAAAAACAGGGCAGTTGAATATGGCTCTGGAACTCTATGGGGGTATGGCTCAAATCTCACCTCAGGCAACTACAATTACACCTTTGGTACTGGTTTTGGGTATGGTTATTCAAGCACTTATGTGCATGAGCTTGACTACAATGTGAGCTGGACAACACCAGATGTGGAGTCTGATACTGCATATGATGTTACACTCGCTGTGAACGCCTATAACACAGGCAGTACCCCAAGAACCTATTCAAAAACAATGTCAAGCTTCTTCACTGTGGAGTATGTTGCTCCAACAACAACACGTACAAGCAGCGGAGGTGGAGTTACGATCCCAACAACTGCCACAACAATCTCCAACATCCTTGCTGGCAGCTCTGCAACCTTTGATTTGTCCAAATCAAAAACTGGCATCACCAGCATTAAGATTGATGCCAGGTATACCATCCCAAATGCCCAGATCAGGGTGACAGAAGGCATAAAACCATTTGGCGCTTCAGTGGCTATTTCCAGCAACTCAGGCAAGGTTTACAAGTATATTGACA
Organism: Candidatus Woesearchaeota archaeon; assembly: GCA_019323665.1. GTDB lineage: Archaea > Nanobdellota > Nanobdellia > Woesearchaeales > JAGVZT01 > JAHWHA01. The sequence continues at coordinate 750 of JAHWHA010000048.1, forward strand.
TCAAGCCAACTGGGTTTGATAGGGAAGATATTGATGGTATTAAGATCAAGTTTTCTGTTCCTATTACCTGGTTTATTGAAAATGAGCTCAGCCCAAATAGTATTGTGCTTAAGCATTATGTTGACGGAAGATGGGTAAGCCTACCCACAACTCTTGATGTGTTGGGCATGTCTGAGTATAGTTTCTCTGCTGAGACTGATTGGTTCTCCACATTTGCCATCACTGCAAGGAAGGGCAGTCCAACTCTCACTGGCCAGACTGTGGGTGTGCCTGACACTATCGATGATATAAGTGAACCAATAAACGAAGTTGTGGATGACGAGGTTATTATTAATCCCCCTGTTAAAACTGATTCACTAGCTTCACTTGAGAAAGAGGGCATCAAAATAAGCAAGAAGGCTCTAACCACAGGAGGTTTGATAATATTTCTTGTATTTATAACTGGGGCAATTATCTTCATGATGGTGGAGATGTCTCCCAAAAAGCCTAGTAATCGGTTGCGCAAAGTACACCATAAGTCCAGAAAGAAATCTAAGCCTAAAGGCAAGCATCCTCTGGATGAGTATGTGGAGCTGGTTAAGAAAAAAGGGTTTGCCAGGCAAGAGGTCAAGCGAAGGCTGGTTGATGAGGGGTGGGATGAGATTACTGTTGAGCATCATCTCAACAAGCATTATAAGAATATTAAATAGACTTCAATTTATAAGGTTCTCAATCTCTTTAATTCTTCTGTTGTAGGTAATTGATGTATTGTACATTGACCAGAATACTCTTTCAAGCCAGGTAATCCACTGCTTATCGTAAACTTCATAGAATATGCGTGCGTTGCTTGCAAGCTCTCCTTGCCTGTAATCCTGGAGGTGTTCCTCATTCTTGAATCTGGCGATATTATCATCCATAAGAAAACCTCTGAGAGGCTGCCATCTGTGTCTGATTTCGATAAATTCAGGGTGCTCAATGAGCAGATGTTCTATCTTTTTTATATTTGAGAGAGATGAAACAGTGACTCTCATCAGAATTTTGACAAACACCTTTTTTTCAACTAGCTCTTCCAGCACATTAGCAACTGACCTGTTGTTATGCTGCAGGCTTAAGAAGCTCAGGTTGCCAGAAAATACAAAAAGACTGCGCTGCACCTTGTCAAGAAGCTCAAATAGCCTTTGGTCTGTAATGCTGGCTTTACTGGAATAATGCTCAAAACTGGATTTTTTCTTTGAGCTATCAACAAACTGGAAAGCATCCATAAAATCAAACTGGTTTTTGTGGGTCAAATGCTGGATTTTCTGCATCAAGTTGTCCTTGATGTCGTCACCTAGCTTGGCCTCTCGGGTCTCATAGTATACAATTTTGAGGGCCGCCTGAGTGCCTTTGCGGAAGGTTTTGATGTTTATAAGGCCTGTTTTATCTTTAATATAGTCCAAATATTTGTCTGTTGTGACCCAGCTTTTGCCAATAATTTGGGAGACTGCCTGCACAGTGAGAGGCTCTTTTTTCACTGCCTTAATAATTTTTGCTATATCCTCATCATTGAGTCTCATGTTTAGTAATATACTATTGAGATTAATAAAACTTTGCATAAAATAAAACACTGTTATATTTAATTTAAACTTAACCTAAAGTATAATGGAACACATATAATAAATTAGGATTGTCTATGAAGTGAGGTGATGTGAGATGAATTTGAATGGAACCCAATTGTTGGAAGCGGTTGTGGAAGAGATTATGAAAACCAGTGAGGGTGTGCCAGAGTCGATGGAACCAGGTTGTTTTGCCAAGCCTGCCAAGGTCTACATGACCACATGGGATGCTTGTGGGCATAACCCAACAACTAATTATCAGATTTATGGAGGGTATTCAATTGCCGACCTTGAAGGGATAAAAGTGGCTTTCTGTCTTGGGCATGAGAAAGGTTTTCAGCCAGATACTCATGACCTGGCCTTTGTTATGTTTCCTCAAAAACCCCTGGGATATGCAATCAAGACGCCATTTTGGCAACATGAGGATATCGCAGCTCATGTGGCAAAACAATTGGAGAGCCGCTATCAGGTAGGTTTATCAATAATTACTGCAGATGAGCATGGATTCCTCAAAGTGCCAAGCAAAATATGGCAGCAAAAGTTTCATGAGACTATTGATGATGTACTTAAAGCAGGGTTTGCGCCTTATATAATCGCAACTGACTATAAGGGAAAAGATGTGACTGGAAATCTCCATGTTCCGGAGAGACCTGTAAAACCTGAAGTGGGAGTGGAATATCAAGATAAGATGAATCACATGTTTGTAGCAGACGATTACTACACCTACCACTATTCAAGAGAGTTCGCACAGTTGCTTGCTGATGTGGTTACCAAACAGCTGAGTTGGTTTGGCAAGACAGTACAGGAGATGATTGGTTAGGAGTCTTATTCCTGCTGTATCTGGCCCCAATTTTCATAGCTCACTAAAAAATGAATTTGGATACTGAACACACTTCAAGCTCACAGCAAAAACCTTAAAAACCTCACTGATTTGACTCAGATGATGGAAGAAAAAGAGGCTGAGCAAGCTGAGTTTGAAGAGGGCTCATGGAAAAAGCCACTCAAAGCTATTCTGGCGCTTGCTCTTGTGATAATATTGATAATTACATTGGTGCCTTATTACAGCATCAAAGTAAATCCTGAGCCCGAGAAGATACCTGCTTTGTATGAGGTGATTCCCCTTAATCTTGAGGTGCAGGGCACGAAGTTCCAGATAAACAACACTTATGACATGCGGTTGCTTGTTGACCCTGATGACGGCAGGATTAAATACACTGCAAACAGGATTGTGACAAGGGCTTGTGAAAACAGTGATGGGAATAGACTCTGTTATGCAAAAGCAATCTATTATTTTATGAGGGATAAGTTCAACTATGTTGCTGATCCTTTGGGGGTTGAGTTTGTTGAGCCGCCAATTGAGGCTTTGGCTTCTGGTGGTGGTGACTGCGAGTCTGGCAGCATTGTGATGGCTTCTTTGATGGAGGCTGTTGGCATTGATGCCCAGCTTGTGTTTGTGCATGGTCATGCTTATGTCCGCATCTGGGTTGAGGAGGCTCCTAAAAGATACAAGAACGACAACTGGATTTATCTGGACTGGACTTGTGATGAGTGTGGCTTTGGAGAGATCCCCTGGGAGAATTGGGTGAAAGAGCAGTGGGCTGTTGAAGTGCCATAAGACATTATTATAATAAGATGCTGAAACAGCAAACTATTTATATACAAATTTTTTAGAGCAATATTATGCTGGTGGTGGAGAATACTCTGTTTGTGCTTGCAGTCATACTATTTTTCGGGCTAGTCATCCCAGAGTTTTTCAAGCGCTTTCATATTCCACTCATATCCTCTGTTATAATCCTCGGCTCAATCCTTGGTCCGAATGGTGTGAGGTATTTTTCATCTACAGAGCCAATTGAGCTTTTTGGGCTGCTTGGTGCCTCTTTTCTCATGCTTATGGCTGGCTTGGAGATCAAAACAGTCCATTTCCGCCAGTTTGAGCACAAAATTTTGCTCATTGCGTTCATCAATTCTGTTTTTCCATTTGTCACAGGCGCCGTGCTTATGACACTTTTTGGTTTTGGGTGGCAGACTTCGCTTATGGTGGGAATCCTCTTCGTCTCAACATCCTTTACCATCATAATATCAGTAGCTAATATTATTAAAAAGGAAAGAAACAAGGTGGCCCAGATTTTGCTGGGTGTAGTAATAATTGAAGACATGATAAGCTTGTTTCTTTTTTCAGTGCTTATGGAAGGCATTAGTCCTCATACTATCTTCCCGTTGCCGATATATATTGGTGTGCTCATTTCCTCAATCATTATCCTGAAGATGTTCCTCCCTGAAGTGATAGCCTATCTTTTCCAGAGATTTTCAAAGAGTGGTGACAGACAGGAAGACCAGCTAAGGATTGTGCTTTCGCTGCTGCTGTTTACTATTATTTTCTATGCCGGTCTTGGTGTGCATCCTATAGTTGCCTCCTTTTTGGTTGGCTTGGTGCTTGCAGACCATATCCACTCTGGAAGATTACAGGACAAACTCCATACAGTTGGATACGGCCTTTTTGTACCAGTATTCTTTTTCCTTGTTGGAGCTGAGATTAATTTGGGTGTTATAAGGGAGCTTGGCAATTTCAACCTCATGCTTATCTCTGTGTTTTTTGGAGTATTTGTTTCAAAGCTCTTAAGTGGTTTTTTTGCAGCAAAGGCTGCGGGTTTTTCAAACAAAGACTCGCTTTATGTAGGGGTTGGCACAACACCAAAACTCACCACAGCTGTTTCCACTGCCTTTGCTCTGGTGTCTTCAAATCTGCTCCATAATTCAGTTTTCACTGCCGTGGTTATGTATGTTGTGGTGAGCACCCTGATAGGGCCTTACTTAATTGAAACAATATGGCAAAGAGTTGATGAGAAATGGTAGCGTCTGTTATTCTAATATTTGTCTCTCTGGTGCTTCTGATTAAAGGTTCTGATATATTTGTGGAAAACTCAACAAAGATTGCCAAGAAGCTTGGGGTTTCTGAATTCATCATAGGGTTGACTCTGGCAGCTTTAGGCACCTCTATTCCTGAATTCGCATCATCCCTCTCATCAAGTATCCAGAACCATCCCGATTTTATTCTCGGCAATATTTTAGGCAGCAATATTACCAATATTGGCCTGGTGATGGGATTGTGTGCATTTATTATGCCTTTTAAGACCAACAAAAGCATGTATGTACGAGATGGCTACGTGCTGATTTTCAGCACAATGATATTTTTTGTATTTGCATATGATGGAGTTGTAAACCGTATTGAGGCTTTGTCAATGGTGCTAATTTATCTTGTTTACCTCACCTTTTTAATCAAAACACGGCATGAGAAAGCCACAAAGCACACATTCCATGAATTCTTGAGCTACTTTTTTGATTTCAAATATCTCACCACCATCAGAAGTAATATTGTCAGGAAGGCTATAAAAAAGAAAGAGGAAAACAAAACCATTAGGGAAAACAAAATAACATTACTTTTCAAAGAGGGTCTTTATCTTGATATCATTCTACTGGCATGCTCGATGGTTGCAGTGGTGGTGGGTGCAAGGTATCTTGTTTCTGAGGCTGCTTTGCTGGCAGCAAGCTGGGGGCTCAAAGAGAGTTATATTGGGATTAGCCTGTTTGCTATCGGCACGTCACTTCCTGAGCTTATTTTTGGCATAAATGCTGTCAGGCGTGGCCACGGGACCATGATTGCAGGAAATATTATTGGGAGCAACATCGGCAACCTGATGCTCATTTTTGCTGTTTCCTGTATTGTCACACCAGTAACCATAAGCCATAATGCCCTGGTGTACACCATCCCAATCATGGGGTTCTTCTCATTAGCCCTTGTTTATGGGGTAAGACAGAAGAGGAAGCTAACAAGGGTGAAGGGTTTGCTTGGTGTACTTGCCTACCTTGTGTTCATTGCCTGTGCTTTGTTGTATGGGTGGACCTAGTTGGACCAATTGCCTCCCCAGTTTACATTTTTTTTCGTTGGATCATGTGCAGAATACCAAAAACTCTTAGATGTAATTTGGAAAATTATAAATACTAGATTAATATTACCTGTTTTTGCAGATGGTTTATGGACCCAAAGAATTTCTTGTTTGTATCGTATGACGCACTTATCGGAGATATTGCGTGGCAGTGTGTCAAGGAAGGGCACGGTGTCAAGTATTACATAAAAGATAAGGACGAAGCAGATGTTGCAGATGGTTTTGTGCCAAAAACCGAGAACTGGAAGGAAGAACTTGACTGGGCTGATGTTGTGATCTTTGATGATGTTTTAGGCCATGGCACAATGGCCAAAAAAGTCAGGGATTCTGGCAAGGCTGTGATTGGCGGGACACCTTACACTGACCGTCTTGAAGATGACCGCGCTTTTGGACAGGAGGAACTGAAGAAAGCTGGGGTTAACATATTGCCTTACCAGGAGTTCCGTTCTTTTGATGATGCTATATCATTTGTGCAGAGCAACCCTGGCAAGTATGTCATCAAACCAAGTGGCCAAGCTGCCAACATGAAAGGACTTCTCTTTATTGGAGAAGAAGATGACGGCAAGGATGTTATCCAGGTGCTTGGTGATTATCAAAAAGCTTGGGCAAAGAAGATTCCATTATTTCAACTGCAGAAGCGTGTTTCTGGTGTGGAGATCGCGGTTGGAGCATTCTTCAACGGCAAGGAGTTTATCTATCCTATTAACGTGAATTTTGAGCACAAAAAGCTTTTTCCTGGCAATCTCGGACCTTCAACAGGTGAGATGGGAACTTCTATGTTTTGGAGCTCACCCAATAAGTTGTTCAACAACACTCTCAAGAAGATGGAACCAATACTTGCCCAGGAGAACTATGTGGGCTATGTTGATATTAATACAATTGTGAACAATTATGGCATTTATCCTTTGGAATGGACAACCAGATTTGGCTATCCAACCATTTTTATCCAGCAAGAGGGTATGCTTGCACCGATAAGTGATTTTTTATATGAACTTGCGCACCAAAACAAACCTCAGTTAAGAGTCAAGTCAGGCTTCCAGGTGGGAGTTAGGATTGTTGTACCTCCTTTCCCATTCAGGGACAGGCAGACCTTTGAGGTTAAGTCGAAGGACAGCATTGTGCACTTCAAGAATAACAAGAGCAAGGATGGCGTTCATATTGAGGATGTAAAATTGGTGAATGACCAGTGGGTTGTTACTGGGCATTCTGGTGTGATTCTTGTGATTTGCGGCACTGGTTCAACAATGAAACAGGCACAAGCCCAGGCTTATAACAGGATCAACCATATTATTTTGCCGCACATGTACTATCGGACCGACATCGGGGACAGATGGTTTGAAGATAGTGACAGGCTCCATTCTTGGGGTTATCTAAGAGAGATTTAAATGCAAATATCTGTAGTTGAAGATATTTCTGAATGCGAAGAATTATGGAAAAGATTCAGCCCAGGCAACAATGTATGGGAGCTCTGGGATGTGGCTTATTCCCTATATTCTCCTGAATGTTACAAGCCTTATTTTATTGTGCTGAAAGAGGACAAAAAAGAGATTGGTCTGTTGCCGCTGTGGTTTGACAAT
>JAHWHA010000049.1 GCA_019323665.1 Candidatus Woesearchaeota archaeon
AATGCCAGCACTTGACTGTAAATTTGGGGTTGATGAAGAGTTACCCAGACTGGCAATAAGGCCAGTCACAACCAATGTTATACCTCCTGTGCTTCAAGTATATGAATCTACTGAAGGCATTGTTGTCAGAAGGATATCTTAGACTTCAAATAACTTAATATATCCAATTATATTCTCCCAAGAGAGGGGTCTTTACTTTGAAAATGAGAATACTGCTAATAAATCCATCACAAAGAGAACTCTACGGTAGTGTTGCCTCTCCAGATTACCCCCCAGTTGGTTTAGGATATATTGCAGCAGTTCTTGAAAAGGATCATGAAGTTAAGATAATAGATATTGATGCTGATAAGTACACAAAGGAGAGCTTTACCAGGCTTCTTACAGAATTTCAGCCAAAGCTTGTGGGTATCACAGCAACAACACCTACATTCAAAAACGCTGTGAAACTCTCAAGAGTAATTAAACAGCACACAGATGCATATGTGGCACTCGGAGGCATTCATCCAAATGTAGCTCACGCAGAGTCAATTAAACCTGAATCTGTCGACTTTGTTATTGTAGGGGAGGGCGAACTCACAATGACTGAGCTTGCCAACTTGATTGCCAACAACAAGAATGACTACACAAAAATTGACGGACTTGTTTTCAAGCATAACAGCAGACCAATGTTCAACAAACAACGGGAGCTGATAAAAAATTTAGATACATTACCAAATCCAGCACGCCACCTCTTCCGCCAGAACAACTACACTGATCCGGATGCAACAGCACAGCCAACGATTCCAATTATAACAAGCCGTGGGTGTCCTGGAAACTGCACATACTGCTGTACAAAACAGATTTTCTCAACGAGGTTCAGGTACCGCAGCGCAAAAAATGTTGCAGAAGAAATTGAGTATTTGGTAAAAGGATATGGCGCAAAAGAGATCCATATCTGGGATGACATGGCAACCTTGGTCAAGAAAAGGATATTTGATTTGAGAGATGAACTCAAACAAAGAGATATCAAAGTCAAGATCGCCTTTCCAAATGGTTTGAGAGTGGATTACTTTAACGAGGAAATTGGCTTGGCACTTAAAGAGATGGGCACTTACAGCATAGCCTTTGGTGTTGAGTCAGGCAACCAGAAAATACTTGACAAGGCAAGGAAGGAGATTACACTGGATCAGGTTAGGGAAGCCTTTAGAATTGCTAAAAAACTCAAACTTGAGACCTGGGGTTTCTTCATGCTCGGTTTAATAGGCGAAACAGAATCAACAGTCCACGACACAATAGAATTTGCCAAAGAGCTTGACCCTGATGTTGTCAAATTCCACATACTTGTACCTTATCCTGGAACACCTGTATACAATGAGCTTCTTTCAAAAGGATTCATACTAAGTAAAGATTACAGCAAATATGGGATACACACAAAACCAGTCCACAGGTTAGAGAACCTAACACCAGAAGATATGTTAAGACTCCAGAAACAGGCTTATCGAGAATTTTATCTAAGACCAAGAATTATTATCAAGCAGCTGCTCAGAATAAACTCATTCACAAGACTCAAGCTCAATATGCGAGCTGGGGTAAGTATTTTTAGGTCAATGATAAGTTAGCATAATACAACACTCAATAAAACCAATGTTTATACTTATGAAAAACCTTCAGATTCAGCTTTCCAAGCACAACAATGATTAAAGCACTCACCAAATACCAAAATAATAGATCTATAACAAACATCGACCAGCTATACATATAGCAGTCTTCTGTATCCTGCAGGCAGAATTTCTGCTTCTGGTAAGTGATTGGAAAACCGGTTGTTGAATACTCTCGCTGAAGCCAATGGTTCTCTATAAAAGACTCTGCACCAATGAAAATAAACATCAGTATGAAAGCAAGCAGCACTTTGAGCAGATTAGGCATCAAATACTCTTTCCAATTCATAGTCGGTTGTGGATAATTGAGCTTTATATAGTTTTTTATTGACAGTGATTAAAAGATAAATTTATATATCATCAAATTAAGATAACTTTTGAAAACACTATGAACCGTGCATTGATGAACGCATTGCAGCAAGCAGTTGAATTTGAGCATAGAGGCTATACTATATATAGAAACACAGCTAATAAAACCAAAGATGGTGTGACCCGGCGCATCTTTACATACCTGGCCGAGCAAGAGCAAGACCATATAAACAGAATCAACAACTTTGCCAAAACCCACCAGATAGTCCTTGACAAGAAGGATTTTGGTGAAGGTGATAAATTGTATACATCAACAACCACCAGCTTCAAGAAGAAAGCACAAAAGGTTACAGGTGATGTTGAGACATATGAACTTGGTATGCAGCTTGAGAAGGACTCCTATGAATTTTACAGGCAGCAGCATGACAAAGCACCAACAGACGTATTAAAAAAATTTTTCAAGTTCCTTCTTGAGCAGGAGAGTGAACACTATAAGCTGCTGGAAAAAGGCCATCGCTTTATTCAAAACCCAGCTGCATTCTACTCAGAGCAAGAGGACTGGTTTTTTGAGGGCTGATAACCTCCTAATTATACCTCTATTTTTATGTAAAGAAGTTCTAGCTGTATATGCCGGCGACCACCCGGAACATAAAAGCTAACATAAAAAGCCCAATACCTAGTATAAGCATCAAGGGGGAATTATATCTGCCAATCACACTGTTGAAAACCAGCATAACTCCCAAAATACCGCACAATAGACTGAGCATTCCTGTCACAATACCAGCACTGCCTGAATACATAGGAATAATTTTTATCAACCACAATATATAGTTTTTGGAAAGCCTTTTATATATGGGATTATTCCAATAGCACGTGCGTCGGTGGTCTAAACATCACACCGATGGGACAATGGCTATGACATTGGCCTTCCATGTTGAGGCGAGGCAAGCCAATTATCCGGGTTCGAAAAAGAAACGCCCATGTTGGCTGCAAAGTCAACGCAAGCAAAGGTATGCGTTGCATGCCAGTCTTTTGAAAGTCCCGGCCGACGCATCTTATTTTGTTAGAAATCCAAATCCTGCTTTTAATGCAATAACCTTTAAATATACTTCTCTTTAAAAACCTATACATGAAATTAAAAGAGCTATTTGAATTCAATTCATTCAAAGCATTCCTTATAATGTACTTGCTGTTCGGTCATGGTCTTGTCGGCACAGTTATATCATCTGTTTACTGGGATTTCACAGGCATTGAGTTCTTTCTTTTTCCTTGGAGCGTAATCATGTTGATAGGAGGCATAACCATCTTTAAGACAAACACAATCCTGAGCACTTCTTATGTTGCTTTATTTACGCTCCTAATCATAATAGTATTTGACTATTGCAGAAGATCATTCCCAGAAAGATTGTTTACTGCAATGATTGTTGTTGTCCATATGATGGCAGTAATACTGAGTTTTTACCAGTGGTTTGCACCAATGCTTCTGCTCTCTTGATATCTTATAAAAAAGATAAATTCAAATAATAAACACTATTCACTGAGATTTAATATGAAAGCTGACAGCGACCTAAAAGAGCCAATGATCTCTGTGGTTATTCCGGCACACAATGAACAGAACTTCATCAAAGCATGTCTCCTTTCACTGAAAAATCAAAGTTTCGAGCTTCCATATGAGGTTATCGTGGTTGACAACAATTGCACTGATAGCACAGTAGAGATAGCAAATAGCTTCAGAGTAAGGATTGTCAAAGAGAGAACACCAGGCATAAGCGCTGCAAGAGAGGCTGGAACAGCAGCAGCCAAAGCAGATATTATCGCCCAGATCGATGCAGATTCTATTGCAGACAAAAAATGGCTTGCTGAGATTTACAGAACACTTAAGTCAAATCCGAAAATTGTTGGAGTTGCTGGGCCAAGCTTTGACGAGGGCTGGACACGCAGCAGAAGAAACAGGGCGGTTGACTTCTTTGTTTTCAAGATCTGTGCAACTATTATCAGGAACACACCATTCCGCGGACACAACATTGCATTCCGCAAGTCAGCTTGGCAAAAATCTGGGGGTTACAGACCAGAGGTACAATATCTTGATGATGTGGATTTTGGCAGAAGGTTGAGGAAGACAGGCAAAATTCTATACAATCCAAACCAGAAAGTGCTCACATCTTCAAGAAGGGAGAAGGGGATGGGCTGGTGGGGCTGGATATGGATGTCTATCAAGTGTGGCTGGAAATTGTATATGACACCAGGAAACAAAAAAATCAGAAACCACAGCATGGAAAAATACTCAAACAAGAGCTGAGAATTTCTTGAGATAATACCTGCCTTCAGAAGTGAACATGCATTTCCTTAACCCATTCAATTTCTGTCTTGTGGATAGGCAAGGCAATGCATTTGCCACAGCATTTACATAATCCCTCTCAAGAAGTGCTTCCATAACCTTTTCAAACTGTTTTCCTGTAATTTTAAGACTCTCTCTGGTTCTACAATTTACCAAATAGAATTTATCTTTGAGTCTAAGAGTATGCTTCTCCTTGCCAAGATTTATCTCAATATACTCAATATCAAAGCTCTTGGCGAATCTAAGAAAGCGCTCATTTGAGTTCATATCCTTGAGCACTTTGATAATCGCTCTCTTACTATATGCCATATATACTAATCAGACTATTCAATATATAAATCTTTCGTTTTTAGTCATTAAATAGTGGTAAAAACTTTAAAAATTAAAGGACTAAGTCAATCTTCTCATTACAGAAGCTGCATAATTTATTATTCAACTCTTGTTTAAGGATTGAATAACCTCTCCTCTCAATCACTTTTTTACCGCACTTCGGACAATAAGTGCTCTCATAATCATTTCCATAGAGATTGCCGCAATAAACATACTTTAAACCAGCCTTCTTGCCAATCTCAACTGCTTTGTGCAGCACTGCAACATCTGTTGGCCTAACATCTATCATCTTATAGTCAGGATGGAAGCGTGAGACATGCCAAGGAATTCTAGTATCAATAGAGACAATGAACTCAGCAATCTTCTTAAGCATCTCCTCAGAATCATTATGACCTGGAACAATCAAGGTGGTAATCTCAATCCAAACACCCTTATCATAATAGCATCTGATTGCATCAAGCACTGGCTGTAGTTTTGCTCCGCACCGTTGCTCATAAAACTCCTCTGAAAACCCCTTCATATCAATATTCGCGGCGTCAAGATACTTGCATATCTTTACTATGGCAGGCTTTGAGATATATCCGTTTGTGACAAACACATTCTTCAATCCTTTTTTTTGTGCAATTTCTGAAATATCATAAGCATACTCATAGAATATTGTTGGTTCAGTATAAGTGTAAGAGATGCTCTTGCAGTTCTCCTGCAAAGCAATCTCCACAACCTCATCTGGATTCAGCTTCTCCCCTATTATCTTATTATTAGATTTTGGAGACTGAGAAATCTGCCAGTTCTGGCAGAAATCACAACTGAAATTACACCCAACTGTGGCAATACTCAATGATCTTGAACCAGGCATAAAATGAAACAAGGGTTTCTTCTCAATTGGATCAACAGCCACAGAACAAGGATTACCATAAACCGTGCTGTAAAGAACACCTTCTTTGTTTGCCCGCACACCACACTTTCCTGAGGCGTTAATCTCTATCTCGCAATAGTGGGGACAGAGATGGCATTTTACCGTTGATTCAGATAGCTTTGTATAGAACATTGCCTCTTTCATAGCAGAGAATATTGTAATTAAACTTTTTAATTGTATCGTTTATCACTCCAATTTAAAAATTGTCTCACTTCACAAAAATTAATATACCTATGCCTGATATTACCAACCAATAATCTGGGTAGTCAAGTAAGATGGTGAACCTCGTTTCAATGGGTCTGGATCTCTTGCTGAGATTCGGTTTGGTAGGCCTCTTTATCACTATACTTATTGCTAACTCAACAGTTGGCCTGACAGTACCTGCATGGGTGCTTGTGGTACTTGCAGGGTATTTCTATAACCCTCTCCTCACAGGGCTTGTCGCTGGTTTGGGAGGTGCTGTTGGAGAGCTCTCTGCCTATGCAGTGGGCGTAGGTGGCCATTATCTGCTGAAGAACAAAGAGAGAAAGAGACTTGACAAAGTTAGGTTGTGGTTTGAGAAATTCGGGTTTTGGGTTCTTCCGCTGTTTGCAGCCACACCTCTCCCTTGTGATCTGGTTGGAATAGCTGCAGGAACCGCAAGATACAATATGCGCAAGTATTTCATTGGTATACTTATAGGTAAGATTATACTATACTTCACACTTGCATATGTGGGTTCACAACTTCCACTTATTCAGATTGTAGGATTATTGAACAACTAGCCAATAGCACCCATTATTGACATTGCTACAATATTAAATACTATTGTGATAGAACCTGCAATAATTGTGTACAAGATTATGCTGCTCCTTATGTTACGGCCAATCATGGCAATCTCGTTGAGCTTGTCAGAGCCATTCTCAACACCATTTGCCAGGATAGTAAGCACATAAACAATCTGTATAACATACAGGCCAACAACAATTTGGAAGTAGTATGGGGGGATGCCATCCCCAAACATATCAGGAATACCTGAAACAGAGGCTGATGCAACATCAGTTGAAATCTTGCCCATCTCCTTGCTGAGAGACTTCAAAATAGTTGAGATCATGGCGGTTATCCCTACAACGATACCTGCAATGGCAGGTGCTAAAAACTTGATCTGAGATTTCATTGATGATATGATATCGGCGAGCAAATCTCTCAGCCTTTCGTTGACTCTGTGAATCTCTTTTATATACTGTGACACGTTCATTAAAGCCTGAGAACAAACGAGAGGGCCTTTCTGTGCACTCTGCAGCAGCACCTCCATGCTGCTGGCAATTATTCTGCTGGGGAAATACACCAGAGCTCCACGACTCTTGTCAAAGATCGCGCTTTTCATGCCCATGCCAAGTTTGGTGATATTATTGCTGACAAGCGTGAAAAAATCACCTGATTTTGTGCCCTGCATCACCTTACCAACACGGTCAAAGGCAATCTCTATAGGCAACCCATCACCAATCCTGTTGCCCAACTGAAAAAGCCCTGATGCAAACTCGTTCTCGAGCGCTTTGGCATCCTCTCTTATCTTTATTATGTTCTTTGAGCGCATTAAGTAATATGAGGCTACGCCCATGCCTATACCTAACGGGATAAATAAGCTGAACATGGCAGCCCCAAGCCCAAATGGCCCGATTATCCTTCCAGGATTTATCTTGCTGGGCATGTAGTCAAGTAGTATAAAATTGCCAAATTGGATGTCAAAACTTGGACTTATCCAGTGAATCAGCAACGGGAATATCCCAATGAACAATGGGACTGCAGCTATTAACAGGGCTATGAAAATAGGATTTATTACAATCTCTTTCTGCCCAATTTTTATTATAATATTTTTCAGTTTCTTGAGATTTGGGTTTGTTTCAGTAATATCAGACTCCCCATAACCAGTTGGCCTTTGTGAGAGGATGTTCTTGCCCAGATAATATACAGCAAGAGGGAGTATAAAATTATAGACTAATGCAATATGATACCACCTTACACTCTCCATAAATGAAACCATGAGGGGCAGAATCACCAGACCGAGTATAGGCAGTATTATCCCCAACATGTGCAGCATTGTTATGGGATTCTTGAGATTGTGGGCATAGTGCAACATCCGCTCATATGTCTCCTGCAATATCACCTCAAGCGCCTTGTCAATGAAGCTAAGCCTTCTCGCTTCAGAAGGCTCGTAGAGAGAAGCCTCAATAAGATGGAATGACTCAATAAACTCCAAATTCCATTTCCTCCAGCTCTCGAGGTAATTGTCTAAACTCTCTTTCACTGAGCCATAACGCTCAGTCTCAACATCCCATAAAACCTTTTTTAGATCCAAAGAGAGAGGAGGCAGTACATGCTCAGAGGCAAACTCAATCGCCTTCTCAAGGTTGCTTGTGTGCCTCATGTACGTGGCAACATAGAATATGCAGATCACCATCTGGTTGCTTGCCTTTAGCCGCCAGTTGTTAGCCAGGTAGGCTGGAAACTTGTCAGCAATCACAAGAACCATTCCTGCTGTTAGGAGGAAAACAAGCATGATAAAACCTGATTTCAAAATCACCAGCCCGAGCACCGCACCAATGAAAAGTATGATGAATGTTGATAGGATCGTAAAACTATAAGCTCCAGTTGGCGTGATATTAAGATGGCTTATCTTAATACTCTCTTCAAGCAGCTCAGCTTTTTTAGCATCAGGCTTGAGCTTAAGAATCCCTTCACTGGCATTACAGAACTTCTCATACATATTCAAAGGAGCAGACATAATCTCTCTTCTGAACTCAGCATACTGCCTTGAAGCGATAACACCCTGCTCTGAGGTCTTTGC
>JAHWHA010000050.1 GCA_019323665.1 Candidatus Woesearchaeota archaeon
AAACTATGTCATATACTGCAGCAGCTATTATTTGGATAGCCGTTCAGTCTGAGCTTTCAATGCTTGTTGCAGGAGGCACTGCAACTGGTAAGACCAGCACCTTAAATGTTGTGTGTAACTTTCTTCCTCCCAATCAGAGGATAATCAGCGTGGAGGATACGCGAGAGATAACTTTACCAAAGAATCTCCATTGGGTTCCTATGGAAACAAGGATTGCCAATCCAGACGGTAAGGGAGAGATCTCAATGTTAGATTTAATAGTGAATTCTTTGAGAATGAGGCCTGATAGGATCATTGTGGGTGAGATAAGAAGGAAGACTGAGGCTGAGGTGCTTTTTGAGGCGATGCACACTGGCCACAGCGTATATGGCACTTTCCATGCGAATGACGCAAGAGAGACTGTGGTAAGATTGACCAATCCCCCAATAAACGTGCCCAAGATGCTCATGCCTGCTCTCAACCTAGTGCTTGTGCAGTCAAGGAATAGGCGCACCGGGAAAAGGCGCACTTTCCAGTTAGCTGAGATTGACGAGGAGGGTAACCCAAATGTGCTTTACCAACACAACTTCAGAAACGATGAGTTTGAGCAGGTGCGTAAGTGGACCAGGCTGATGGAAACTCTGTCTCTTTTCACAGGTTTCACTCCATCTGAAGTTGCCAAGGATATTGAAGAAAAGCAGGTTCTGCTCAAATATATTGTAAAGAACAACATGTCTGATATCAACCAGCTTGGGTTATTCTTCGCCATGTACTATACAAACAGGCTTAAAATCAAAGGATTACAATGATGAATGCTAACATCTACAGGGCACTGTTCAGGCCAAGTCCAAGGCTCAAGAAGAGTATAAGGACAGCACACATGAATGTTGATCCAAGGCATTTTATTAAGCGCAATATGGTGCTTGCACTTCAGTTCTCACTTGGCTTCTGCGTAATGATGGGTTTTATTTTTGCTAGGTACAACGTGAACCTAGTTATACTCCCGGGAGTTTTTCTGCTATTTTTTGTTGGATTCTACTCTTTTTTCATGGCCACTCCACAGGTTTATATTAAAAGGAGAGAAAGGGAGATAGAGAAAGATATACTTTTTGCTACCAGGTATTTGCTAATAAAGATAGAATCTGGTACTCCTCTTTTCAATGCGATGATTGATGCATCTCACAGCTATGGTGTTGCTGGTAAATATTTCAAGGAAATTGTGGACGATATCAATCTTGGCAAACCGATTGAGAAGGCTATCGAGGATGCTTTGAGGTATAATGCCTCGCATGATTTCCAGCTTGTGCTGAGGCAGATCCTTAACTCATTGAGAACAGGAGTGGATGTCACAGACTCACTACAGAAACTTCTTGACGAGATTACCAGAAACCATCAGATTGAGATCAAAGCCTATTCAAAGAAACTCAACTCAATCATACTATTCTACCTTATTATTGCGTGCGTTATGCCCTCGTTGGGAATCGCGATGGTTACTGTGTTTGCCAGCTTGGTGAATATCCAGATTGATATGCCTGTGCTAATGTCAGTGCTCTTCTTTGTGACATTGGTGCAGGCTACTTTTATCTCAGTCATTAGATCAATAAGGCCAGCGGTGGACATATGAAGCTCCTCTATTTTGAGGAGTTTGGCAAGCTTTCAGTGCCTCAGAGGCTCAGACCCCATCTGCGTAAGATACTCCTAAATGCAGGAATAGTGGAAGTGCCTTACAGGCAATTTGGAATGTTGTTCTATTTCATGATTTTCTCAACCCTTGGGGTGTATTTCATAAAGGTATTCCCAGTGCTCCAGGATAAAGGGTATAATCTATTCTTTTTTTTCCTGTTAACCTTTGTAGTAGTTGCGGGAATTGCTTTTTTTATGGCTATTGTTATGATGGTTCTGGTTTATTCATACGTTGATCTTAAAGTGTTCAACAGGACAAAAGGTATTGAGGAGGTGCTTGATGATTACCTCAACCTTGTGTCTGAGAATATCAAGGGGGGGATGAGCCTTGACAGGGCAATGTGGGCAGCTGTTAAGCCCGAGCATGGTGTACTCGCCAAGGAGATACAGGTGTCTGCCAAGAAAGTTGCCACAGGACAGCCTATTGAACAGGCTCTTGTTGAATTTACTGAAAAATATGATTCACCCATGACTAAGCGTGCTCTCGGGTTGATCATTGAGGGTGCGCAAGGTGGTGCAGATGTGAGTCTCATTATAGATAAGGTTGTTGACAACATCAGGGAAACAAAGCTTCTGAAAAAGGAGATGATTGCTGCAAATGCAACTTATACCATATTTATTACCTTTATTGTGCTTGTTATTGCCCCAGCACTTTTTGCATTGTCCTTCCAGCTTCTCAATATTTTAACCCAGTTCTCCACAAAAATTGGCTCAAGTGCTTCTCTCACCTCCGCTGCACTCCCCATCAACTTCTCGGGAACAAGTCTGTCAATACATGATTTTCTGCTGTTCTCCAGGCTAACACTATTGAT
>JAHWHA010000051.1 GCA_019323665.1 Candidatus Woesearchaeota archaeon
GTCAAGTCCCTGTAATCAGGCTCTGCCTCGATCTTCTCTGCAATACGCCTGGCAGTATCAATCGCAAGCCCGTACCTTACTGCAACCTCTCCACTGTAAGTTTCAAACCTGTACTGGTTTGAGAAGAGTGTGACAGTGAGAGGGCAATCAAGAGTGAGCAGGATCTTGTCATCCAGGATTTTTACTTTTGAGCCTGTTTTTCCTCTCTTGATAACATAGCCCTGGTCCTTAAAAGTGCTGAAATCAAGACACTTGCCAAGGTTTGCATTGATGTAAAGCTCAAGCTCATGCTCAAGCACCTCACGTTCTGGAACCAGTACCACACCCTTTTCATAATAATTGGCAATCCAATAGCTGTTGATTTCTGTGCTGCTTCTTGGCTTAAGATAATATCCTCCGTGTTTGCCAACTTCAAAAATACCCTCTTTGCCAACACTCTCAAGACACCCAGAAACAAAGAATTGAACTGCATTAACATTAAGAGGAGCTGCTGCTGCTCCGCTAATAGATTTGGCATTCAGATTCTTGAGGTAAAAAATCAACCCAAAGGAGATTGCTATGACAATAATTAGAATAATAAAAACAGTTATCTGGCCTCTTTTGAGCATGCATCACCTAAACCTATGCTGATATATAAATATTGTTATTGACCATATTGTGCAAACAAACTTGCCTAACAGTATTTATCACCCACCAAATGATTATACTTTACAGCTTTTTTACTGTTTGAAACTCAGCATCATACCTCATCATACAACCGCAAACTATTTATATGACAACCTCATACATACAAAAACAGGTGATGGGGATATGAAAGACCGAATAACACTTACTCTGGAATCCGAGTTGTTAAAACGAGTTGACAACACTGTTGATGGGCACCAAGTGAAGAATAGGAGCCATGCTGTGGAGCTACTCCTCATGAAGGCTTTGCACTCTGACATGCCTCTGAAAGCGATTGTGCTTGCAGGCGGTACAAAAACACCACTCAAATCAAAGTTCAAGAGCACTCCGCACGTGCTTACACCAGTCAATGGAGGAGCAGTCATCGATCACGTGATAGAGCTCTTCAAACAATTCGGAGTTAATGAGATAATCTTCTGCCTTGGCCAAGATGCAGACCAGATTCAAGAACACATTACCTCAAAAGAGCATAATCTCAACTTGACATTTCTCAAGGAGAAATTCCCCCTGGGAACTGCAGGTCCATTGAGGCTTGCCCAGAAGCATATCAACTCCTCATTCTTTGTGGCAAATGCAGACACTCTCAGAAATCTGGATTTGAGGGATTTCCACAATTTCCATACGCAACATAAAGGAATGGCAACACTTGCACTCACTACTGTAGATGATCCAAGCAAATACGGCGTGGCAAATATGACAGGCAACCACATCCTCAATTTTGTGGAGAAACCGCGCAAACAGAACGCGCCAAGCAACCTTATTAATGCAGGCATTTATGTTATGGAGCCTGAAGTTATAGATTACATACCAGAAGGTTTTGCCACTCTGGAAGAGGACGTGTTTCCCAAGCTCGCTCGAGAAAATAAACTTATGGGTTATGCATACAGTGGCCAGTGGTTCAGCATTGACACAGTTGAAGACTACAGAAAAGCGGTGAAAAATTGGAAAGGCGTCACAAGATAAAAGCCATCATACTTGCAGGTGGCTTAGGAACAAGGCTACAGCCATTGACAGACAAAACACCAAAACCACTTCTAAAAATCAAGGGCAAGCCAATTGTCCAGCACAAGATGGAGAACTTGGCGAGATACGGCATTACAAGTATAATCCTCTCTATTGGCTACAAATCAGAGCAGATAATGGAGTATTTTGGAGATGGCTCACAGCTTGGCTTAGACATTGACTACAGCGTGGAAGAAAATCCGCTTGGCACAGGAGGCGCAATTAAAGAGGCAGCAAAGAAGACAAAAGGCCGCTTTATTGCGCTAAATGGCGACAACATGGAGGACTTTGACTATGAGAAGATGCTGGCTGCGCATATAAAAAACAAAGCCCAAATCACAATTGCTCTATATCCTGTTGAAGATGTAACAAAATTCGGTATCGCGGAGCTGGATAGTGAGAGAATAGTGAGGTTTATTGAAAAACCAGCAGTGAAAGAGGCACCGTCAAACTTAAATAATGCAGGCGCCTACATCTTTGAACCAGGTGTCTTGGACATGCTGCCAGCAGGAAAATCCTCAATCGAGCATGACTGCTTTGAGAAAATGGCACCAAAAGGTGTGGTTTATGCCTATGTGCACCATGGCCAGTGGTTCCCCACCGATGATCTGGAGAAATTCGAGAAAGCAAAAAAAGAGTGGAAGGCAAGATGAGCATTTTTAAAGCATATGATATCCGTGGAATATATCCTGATGAACTCACTGAGCAGAATATTTTCAAAATCGGCAAAGCTTTTGTAAAACTGCTGAAGGAGGAAAATCCACACAAACAAAAATTGAAAATTGTGGTTGGCAATGATATGAGGCTAAGCTCACCTTCTCTGAAAAAAAGTTTAGTTCAAGCAGTAACATCTATGGGAGCAGACGTTGTTGATATAGGCTTAAGCTCAACCCCCAATTATTATTTTGCTGTAGCTGCACACGGATACGATGGTGGAATGATAATTAGCGCTTCCCATAATCCCAAAGAATACAATGGAATAAAAATTGTGCGTGCTGAGGCGAAGGCAATTGGGCTAGTCAATGGGCTTGACAAAATCGAAAAATACTCTCAACAAGAAATCAAAGAGGCAGAAGTCAAAGGCAAGATCGTTGAGCATAAAGGCATACTTCAGGAAAGAGTTAAGTTCGCGCTAAGTTTCTATGACTTTTCAAAAATAAAACCTCTTAAAGTTGTGGCAGATACAGCAAACGCCATGGGCGGCCCAGAATTGGAAGAGCTATTCAACCATCTGCCTTGCGAACTCATTAAAATGAATTTCAAGCTGGATGGCAGTTTCCCGGCACACCAGGCTAATCCATTAAATGAAGAAAACCTTGAATATCTCAAAAAAAAAGTTCTGGAAGAAAAGGCAGATCTGGGCATTGCAACTGATGGCGATGCAGACAGATTCTTTTTCATCGACAACAAAGGTAATCTTGTGGAACCAGCAATTCTTCGCGGCTATCTCGCAAAAATCATACTCCAGCACAACCCGGGTTCTAAAATATGCTACGATATTCGGCCAGGGAAAATTACCCATGACCTGATTGTGGAAAATGGCGGAAAACCAATAATAACCAAAGTAGGACATACACTCATAAAAAAGAAAGCTATTGAAGAGGGGGCGGAGTTTGCCGGCGAATCATCCGGTCATTTTTTCATTAAGACAAAACATGGATTTTTTGAAACACCGCTTATTGTCACCTTAATAATATTGAATGAAATCTCAAAATCAGGCAAAGCTCTAAGCGAAATAGTTGCGCCATTACGCAAGTACTCTCATTCAGGCGAAATAAACTTTAAAGTACAGAACAAGGAGGCAATGATCAAAAAAATTGAAATCAACTTCAAAGATGCAAAAGAGATTAGACATTTGGATGGTTTAAGTATCATTTATGATAATTTCTGGTTCAATATCAGGCCAAGCAATACAGAATCACTGCTTCGCTTAAATTTGGAAGCAATTGACAACAAAACCATGGAAGAGAAACGCGACTTAATTATCGGATTGATCAAAAATAAAGATTGATAAAAAATTAGTCAAACATAGCCTTAATCTTTTTGAATTCCAGATCCCCATAACTTTTGCTATATAGTTTTGCAGTCTCTCTTAGATTTTTAATGTCAAACTCAATACACTTTGAATAAAGCATCTTATACACATTATCACTAGTCA
>JAHWHA010000052.1 GCA_019323665.1 Candidatus Woesearchaeota archaeon
AAGAAAGCCAAAACAAAAATCATCAAACCATATTTTTTCACATTTCTTTGCGAGATTTTTTTTAGTCTAAAGAGCATATTACTAATACCAAAACCCGTGATAAGAGAAAACACAATGATAACCAAGAACAACTGGACTCTGACTCCAAATATTGTCATACAAGGCTCTGCTCTGCTCGGTCCTGTAGCACATATAGTCTCAATGATTGCCATGCACCAAATTCCTGAGATTAAAACATATATATATTTTTCGTACCAATAATTGTATAAATCCACCCTTTTGAAATTTCTCTTTTTTATCATCTTATGAAATTGCAAATGATACTGCAATATATAATCCAACGAAAGATTTAAATACTCCCCCTTTATTACCCAGTCAAGACTGTATTCTCGAGTGTTAACTGATACACTATGGAAGAAAAAACATTGAAAAGCGGAACAACAACCGTAGGAATTGTTTGTCAAGACGGAATTGTGCTTGCAGCAGACCGTAGAGCAACGGCAGGCAATCTTATAGTTGACAAGCGCGCACACAAAATATACACCATTACTGATAACCTGGCAATAACAACTGCTGGAGGAGTGTCTGACATACAGCTGATAGTAAAGCTAATTAAAGCTGAGCTAAAGTTGAAATCGCTACGCACCAAACGCGAGTCAAACATAAAAGAAGCTGCTAACCTTATGGCAGGGATAGTCTACTCAAATGTAAGGAAGATGTCTCTGATACCAGGGATCAGCCATTTTGTGTTGGCTGGCTATGACAAGCATGGTTTCCATTTATACGACTTATTCGCAGATGGTTCTCTCACACCTGTGAGGGATTACATCTCAAGCGGCTCAGGCTCAGTGATGGCATACGGTGTTCTAGAAACATTGTATTCTAAGAACATCAATGTTAAAGAAGGTGTTGAGCTGGCTGTAAAATCTATCAACGCAGCAGTTCGCCGTGATACTGCAAGCGGTGAAGGCATAGAGGTAATCACCATCACAAAAGATGGTGTAAAAACAGCTTTGGATAAAGAGCTGGAATTTAAACTGTAAATTCTGCTAACAGAATGCAAAGTGGTGGAGTTTTATGAGTGATATCATTAAAGAGGTTCTGAGTAAACTTGACTCTGACAAAATTAGTGAAGCCTGTTTTGAAGGCGCTAATATAGTCCTCTATACAAAGAACAGGGACTATTTCTTCAACAATGGCGGCTCAATTAAGCAGATAGTTGACGACATCAAGAAACGTGTTGAGTTGAGGCCGGATCCAAGCATAACAATGGAGATGGAGAAGGCAGAAACCACGATCAGAAAACTTCTGCCGGAAGATGCTGGGGTAGACAAAGTGCTATTCGATTCCCAGCGTTCGATTGTGATTATCGAGGCAGAAAAGCCAGGATTGGCAATTGGTAAAAAAGGTGAAATCCTTAAGGAAATCAGGAAGCAGACACTTTGGGTGCCCATAATAAAGCGCACACCAGCGATTGACTGCAAATTGATTGAAAACATCAGAAGCGTGCTTTATCAGGAATCAGACTACCGCCGTAAGTTCCTCAACAAAACAGGCCATCGCATCTATGATGGCTGGATACGCCAGAAGAAGAACGAGTGGATCAGGCTAAGCATTTTGGGTGGTGGAAGGCAAGTGGGTAGAAGCTGCTTGTTCCTGCAGACACCTGAATCACGCATACTTATAGACTGCGGTGTTGATGTGGCAAATTCAAAAGAGGCTTATCCATTCCTGGAGGCGCCTGAATTCAACATCAATGAGCTGGATGCTGTCATCCTATCACATTCACATCTTGACCACTGCGGCTTCATCCCTTATCTGTTCAAATATGGTTACCGCGGCCCAGTGTACTGCACAGCACCAACACGAGATGTTGCCAGTTTGCTGCTCTTGGACTATGTGAAAATTATGATGTCAGAGGGTGAGGAGCCGATTTTCAAGACTGATGATATTAAGGAAATGGTAAAGCACACCATAACCTTGGATTATGAGGAGGTCACTGATGTCACCCCAGATGTCAGGATCACTCTTTACAATGCAGGTCATATACTTGGTAGCTCATTAGTTCACTTGCACGTCGGCAACGGACTGCATAACTTGCTTTATACTGGTGATATAAAATTCGCGCGCACAACCCTGCTTGAACCTGCTGAGTCAACATTCCCAAGACTGGAGACTTTGATAATTGAGGGCACATATGGCGGAAAGGCAAATGTGCTGCCATCAAAAAAACAATGCGACATGGAGCTTGCAGAATACATCAGCAACACTATCAACAGAGGAGGCAAAGTGCTTATCCCAGTGCTTGGCTCAGGCCGTGCCCAAGAGGTTATGCTAATAATTGAAGAGCTAATCAGAACAGGCTTGCTTAAAAAAATCCCTGTATTCATAGATGGTATGGTGTGGGATGTCACTGCTATTCACACAGCTTACCCTGAGTACCTCAATTCAACCATACGAAAACAGATTTTCCACCGTGACCGGAATCCATTCCTCTCAGAAATATTCCGCCAGGTTGGATCGCCCAAAGAGCGCCAGCAACTCTTAGAGGAGACTGGACCATGTGTAATCATGGCAACCAGCGGTATGCTTATAGGAGGCCCGTCAGTTGAATACCTCAAAGAGCTTGCATCAAACCCTAAAAACACACTTATCTTTGTTTCTTATCAGGCAGTCGGCTCACTTGGTAGAAGGATCCAGCGCGGAGAGAAAAGCTTTGCTTTCAAGGCCAACTCAAAACAGCAGGAGATGGTTGAGATGAATATGGAAGTGCACACTATTGAGGGCTTCACAGGCCACTCAGGGAGGAAACAATTGATGAATTTCCTGCACAGATGCAACCCAAAACCAAAAAAAGTAATAATAATGCATGGGGAATCCTCAAGGTGTTTGGATTTGGCAAGTTCTATTCACAAGAGTGCCAGAATTGAAACTGTTGCACCAAGGAATTTGGATGTGATGAGGATTAGGTGATTTCTCTAATCTAATTTTTGGTTAGGTATTTTATAATTTGACACATCAATTATAT
>JAHWHA010000053.1 GCA_019323665.1 Candidatus Woesearchaeota archaeon
AGGCAGGTTCATGCTGCCATCTTCTTGTCCATATTCTCAATGTACCAATATCGGGATAACCGAGAAAGTCAACCTGGTCTTTATGCAGCCCCAGCAACTTTGTTGAGTTTTTGGCTTCACTGCATCTGAGCATGCCCATGCTCTGCACTGATCTTGATCTTATCATTGGGCGCTTTTTATAGAGCAGGAATGAGAGCTCGTTGCCATCACCCATTGTGAGAAAAACCACTTTTATAGGTATGCTAAGAGAGACTGCATTTTGAATTATACCTGCGCAAGTGAGTGCCTCATCATCAGGATGAGGTGCCAAGATCAGAACGCGGTCAGTTTTCTTAATTTTCAGATTTTCAATGGTGGATGTTTCTCTTGTGCGCTTTCTTAAATTGATTAATCTGGCTACTGGGCTTGGCATGGTAAATAGAGCCTCCGGCGAGAGTTGAACTCGCGACCTCATGCTTTTTGTTGCTCTGTACCAAGCATGCGCTCCACCACTGAGCTACGGAGGCTTGCAAGGGGCATAATAATATATTGTTTTTAAAACTTTGTCTTTGAAGAATTGGCCACTTCCACTGGACATGCTTAAGTAAGATATTTAAATCAGGATACAGTCGCAATTTGTGCTGGCAATTAAGTGAAAATAATGGAAGCTATTAGTATCAAGAAGGTGTCGAAGCATTTCAAAATAAATAGGAGTATAATTAAAGCGCTGGAGGATATATCTTTTTCTATCCAGGAGGGTGAAATCTTCGGAATTCTTGGGCCTAATGGTGCTGGCAAGACAACTCTGCTCAACTGTATAAATGGTATGCTCACCCCTGACAAAGGCTCAATCAGGATTTTCGGCAAGAGTCTGCTTGAAGACATAGACATTCTTGAGAACATAAACTTTGTGAGTGGTGAGAGCAAGTTTCACTGGAATTTAAACGCAAGGCAGGTGCTGAAGTTTTATGGGATGCTGTACAATATCCCACTTGATGTGATAAGGCAAAGGTCTGATATGCTTATAAAGCTGCTTGATATTAGCGATTTTGCCAACAGGAATTTTGACACTTTATCAACAGGGCAGCGGATGAGGGTTGTGCTGGCAAAAGTCATGATCAATGAGCCAAAGCTTATGCTGCTTGATGAACCAACTCTTGGTCTGGATCCAAACATAGCGGTGAAAGTCAGGGATTTGATACTCAGGATCAACAAGGAGAAGGGAACAACAATTCTCCTCACAAGCCATTATATGAGTGAAGTTGAGCAGTTGTGCAAAAGAATTGCTTTCCTACATAATGGTAGGATAGTTGATATTGGTGAAGTCGAAAAAGTGAAGCTGAAAAAGTTTAATGAGTATGATGTGAGCATTGAGTTGAGGCAGGTGAAGAATAAGGCAGCGCTTGAAAAGATGGGTTTTACAGTCAGAGGAAATTCAGTATCAATGCCTCTCTCTAACAATCAGAATATCAGCACAATTATCTCAAAGCTTATAAAAGAGGGTTATCATATTGTGGATATGGAAATAAGAAAACCGAGTCTTGAGGATTATTTCATAAAGATGGTGAAGTGACCAAGATGTTGAGATTGTATAAGATAAAGGCACTGATTTACAGGGATTGGGTGACAATGTCAAAGACTAAGCATCGTATAATTGAGATACTTTTCTTTCCTGTAACAACTGCGCTTATCTGGGGTCTGTTTGCGAATTACTTCAAAGCTTTCTCTTTGGAGACAGCTATGATGCTGCTGGTGATAAATGTATTCTGGAGCTTTTCATTCCTTTCACAGAGCTCTGCGAACATGCAGATCAACATGGATGTGTGGTCTCGCAGCTTGAATCAGCTGTTGGTGTCTGGGATAACTGAAGCTGAGTATATTGTTGCTAGGGTTTTGTTTTCAATCAATGTATCTCTGATAATCCTCGCACTGATGCTCTGGATCATCAGCTGGTTTGGGTTTGTGATGCCTGCTCTCGGTCCTTTCCTGCTGCTGGTTTTTGTGACATTGATGGCTTCAACTGCTCTTGGCATATTGATTGTTGCTTTGTATATCAGATTAGGCAGAGAATACTCTTTCCTTACATGGAGCTTTTTGCAGCTTATAATCTTGCTGTCAGCTCCCTTTTTCCCTGTTGAGACCTATCCTGCATTCATGCACGGTTTTGTGAGGATGCTGCCTCACACCTGGATATTTGAGGCTTTGCGTGGCCTAGCTACTCATGGTGCATTGACCATGTCTGCTGTGTTCAGGGCTTTAATGCTTTCAGTTATATACCTGGTGATAGTTTTCCCTTTCTATATGTATACTTTTAGAAAGGCGAGAAAGACTGGGGCCCTGGTTAGGTTGGGGTTTTAAGTTATTTTAAACACAAAATTGCACTTGACACAAACATGCGCCTCATGCTCTTCACTATAGCATGTAGTCGTACCCCAATCTATTATAGTGCCGCACTTTGGGCACTTTGGTTCTAGATTGTCCATAGTATCGAAGAAATTGAATACAGCTGGCATGTCCCCCTATATATATAGCCGTGAGCCAAATATATAAAACTTTCGCAGAAAATACGGAAAAAACAGGTTTAGGGACTTTATGCAATAAAGTTTATAAACAATTAATAACTTCCAAAAAAAATGACAGAACCACAGTTGGCAATTTTTGACAGCCACCATACAACATATACACCTTTGGGTTGGTTGTATTCCGAATTGGTTGAGGCAGGGCTTGATGTTGTATCATCAGACTGCCCATGTGAATATGAAGATATTCCTACTGCATTGCCTCAGGTTGTTATTCTGCATCCTGACTATGAATCTACTAATTGTCAAAAATCTCTTGGAAGGATAGTGGAGGAGCATCCTGATACAAGATTCATTGTGCTTTCTGCAAGTATCCATGATGATGTTTTTGATAGTTTTTTTGGCATAATCGGAACACCTGACAACGTAAGATATCTCGGCCAGAGGGGTAAGTATGGAGGGGAAAACC
>JAHWHA010000054.1 GCA_019323665.1 Candidatus Woesearchaeota archaeon
CTATGTGTATGTGTGGTACAACCATACCTGTTATAAAAACACATGCTAACAGATACGATAGATATACATTTTTCCGAACCGTATATATTTTAACTGCTTTTTTTTCTTTTGCCATTTCTTTTACCCCCCAAATTTATAGAAGTCCTGCATCGGGGACAAGCCACATATACAGGATAATCCTTGCTCGGTTTTCTACCCCCCCTATATTCCCATTCCCATTTGCAACGCTGACATTTAAGTTTCATCTTTTTGCATCAACCTTTTTTCTGATTTTCTTTTTTTCCATTTTTGCTCGTCTCGTGCCACCAAATATATCAAAATTGAACTTATACTTTGTTGCCATCTATAACCTGTGTAGTTTGATTAAGCTTTTTTATGTATTCTTCAACTACCGATAATTTTACATCAATATTATACATAGCAAATGTTTTAACGATGTCTAACACAAGTACCAACAATAAAAACAAACTCAAAACCACAACTACTACATCTTGTTCCATTTTCTCTCACCTCATAAAGTGCCTGTTTCTAGTGCTTCCAATAATTCTTCTTCATCCCTATAATCAACTTTTTTCAAATTCTTGTAATATTTTTTTATATTCTTTTTCTGCATTTTTTTCAAAAGCATCAATGGTATTTATCATTTCAAGATAATAGTGCGATATTTCCCATAGCACACTAAATATTTTATATTGGAACTCCTTATCAAGCTTGTCCCACTCGTCCTTGCTAAAATTATTAGCCATTTGCATCAACCTTTTTCATTAATCTCCATAACCATAGCACAGCATTGAACAACCATCTGTTCAAGTTGTTCTCTACTGACCTTAAGCCTCTTTTGACCATCAAAAAGAATATTAATTTGCTCTTGAATAGTTTCAGTATGCCAAGCATTTGTAAATATCTTACGCCAATCTGTTTCGTCCATCAAAAACACCTCTCACTGTCAATTTTCTATTCTATAACAATCCTCGTGTCTGGTAACTCAGCAGCAACCCTTGTGTTGATGTCTGGCACTATCACTTGTGGCTTGAATATCACTCTGTAATAATAAGCACTCGCCTCAGCAGGCTCTATCTGCTCTACAAAATATGCCGTATTATCAGACAACCCAAAATAATGTTTCTTGTACTCATTATGACCAGTTTTACATATAACTTCTAATTCACCATTTGTAACTCTATCTGAAAATATAGCACACTTTCCTTCAACTACCAACAAATATTGGTCTGTTATGCCATTGAAAAAAACTATACGCCTGTTAATCTCAAAATTATCTGATGACTGTCTCAAATTCTGTGAGGCTACACTTGCATCTGTGCAACCCATTACAAATAATAATAACATTCCAACTATAATCAACCCAATCTGCATTTTATTTTTCATTTTACAAACCTCCAAATTTAAGTATGTATGTAGTATAACTATTATTTAAATCTTTCTAATCATCTTTCCGTATTCTGCCTCAATTTTCTTGGCAACCTCTGACCAATCGAACTTCTCGGCCGCTTCTCTGTTGCTCTTGCTCAGTATCTCTAATGATTTCTGGTCATCCAACAGCCCGATTATCTGCTTCGCCATGGCCTTGACATCCCTAGGTTTGACCACTATGCCCTGCAGATGGGTTGTTACCAGCTCGGCTGGTCCTGAGTTGTCATATACGATTGAAGGCACACCACATGCTGCCGCCTCTATCACCACTAGCCCGAACGTGTCCTTGGTGGATGGCATCAGCATTATGCTAGAGCTCTTTATCTCACTGATTGTCTGGTCATAGTCCAGCCTGCCCATAGACTTGATGAACTCGTGCTTGGTCTCAACATCCTGCCCGATTATCTTCAGCACGAGCTCTGGATGTGATTCATGGGCTATGACTGCCGCATCAATTGCGTCCTGCACATGCTTGAACCATATATCACGCCCTACAAAACACAGTTCTGTGGTTTTCGGCTTGGCCTCGATTGACTCGATTCTGGCCAGGTCAACACCGTTATATATCACAGATATATCACATTCTATACCGAAATCCTTGATTAACGCCTGCTTTGCGTAGTTGCTTACTGTCAGGACATGCTCAAAATCAAGATTGAACAGGAACCGCTCGACTCGCTGGGCTATGGTGGGATTGTATTTATCTTTTGACCAATCTCCAATCACAATATTGATGGTGGCCAGCACCGGCTTATGCTTGAGCTTGCCTGCAAGCACGGCTGGGAATAGTGGGATGTAAGTGTTGGCATCTATAATATCATATTCCAGGCGGTATAATAGATAGAATAAGCACGCTAGGATATAATGCAGAAAGTTCCAAATAGACCTGTTTGGCGGGTCAGCTATCACGGGCCCTATATGATGGATATGAACCCCGTCTACCGTCTCCTCTTTTGGTGCACCCTTGAACCTGCAACAGACCAGATGCACTTCATGTCCTCGTTCTGCTAACCTCTTGGTTATCTCGTGATACCTTATCTCCCCGCCACCATTATAGTAAGGCACACAAAACTCGGTCACTACACATATTCTCATGAGCATCTAATATATTTCTTAAGTGTTTCAAGCTCGCTCTCCAGTTCTGCTATCCGTCTCTTCACGCCTTCTCTCTCCTTCTTTTTTAGCTCGTCCCATGATTTCATTTTCTCTCTCCTTGTGCCGCCAAATATGGCCCAGTTGAATTGGTATTTGGTAGCCATTAATTCAACCTCATTATAAACCCACGTAAATTATAAGCAATTTTGCCTTTATGCTCCCAATATTTGATAGCACCGTATATCTTGAAATAATCGCTGTCTTTCATGGAGCGATGCCCGATAAACTCTTCGAAATCCATCAATACAAAATTTGAATTGGACCTCAAGTCATTCAGCACACCTTTGCGTGTCTGGGCAACTATGCCCCAATCCTGCATCGTCTTCTCGATTATCTCCATCTTGTTGGCTAGTATCTCTGACTGGATATTGAAATGCCTAATGGCCTTGTTGTATACAAACTTGCTGTGATATTTCTCGTTGAACACCATCTCATCAATGACCTCCCGGACATACTTGATATAGTCCATCGGCACCTCAAGGTCACGCTTCTGGCCAGATTCGTACTGGTATTGCAGCACCACCCGATTATCGCATTCCGAGACGCTGATAATCTTGTCCCGGCCTTCACCCTTGGTTATGTTAATCTTCTCCATCTTGCCTCAACCCACAATAATCTGTTGCTTCTGACTCGTGCCCGCATGTGTAATTGTCTTTCCTGTAATGCTTGCACTTGTTGCGGAACTTGCATTTCATTTTTTGGTTAGCTCTTGGTCAAGCTTCTTGACCATCAGCTCCATCTTCTTGATGATTGATACTGATTCGTCAATATTGTTTGACAGCATCAGCACCACGGATGACATCGTGTTGACCATCATCATCTCCCATAATGCCTTGTCACTTATCTTCAAGTATGACATGTTCAGCACGAACGGCATCAGGAGCTCGGTCATCTCATCAATCACGTACTCGATATCCTCGGGAGTGGCAATGTTTTTGTCACGCATCTCCCTGATGAGCTTGCTCAAGCCTTGGTACTCATCATAGTTCATCTTCCCCTTTTTTCTCCTTCTTTTTTAAACTATCAGCCAGTGTTTTGTTTTTTTTAATTGTGTTGTATGATACTTTTTGTTTGCTGTATCCCAATTGGTTCACCTCTTATTGGCACTGCTGTTGTTAATAACTCCAAATAATCCAAAAATTCTTCTTCTGATTTGAATGGTTTGTCCATATCTAAAGACATTTTATCCAACCCCTCTTCGGTTCTATTATGTCTCCTTTTATCTTGAGCTTGTTGATTATCTCTTCTGTTTCGTGCTCTGGTATGTTCTCTTCTTTAGCTTTCTGCAGCACATCAAACAGCTGGAAGATTTCTTGCTTGGAGGATAGCTCCCTGAGTATTTCTTCTAAAATTATAACTTTGTTTCTGGCACTTGCACTTATGGTTGTTATCCTGTCAATATCCAGCCTGCCTGACTCGTCCATACCAAGCTGTCTTAAATAGAACATCACTATACGCCTCGCCAACCTGACATCCTGCTCCTCAACTTTGTCAGAGAGCCTTGACTTTGCTGCGGCTTCTGATAACCTTATCAACCCTTCGGCCTGTCTGGGTGTGATTGGTATCGCCTGGACCCTGTCCTCTTTATTGGTCTGTTTCCTAAGTCCGGTATAAAACTCTTTTATCAGTTTATCCGCCTCGTCTGTTAACTTGGGTTCAAGTCTCTTTGCATATGCAATATATTTGCGGATTACATCACGCTCTAGTTCTGGGTTGATTTCATCTGAATCCCTATGAACATCAAGTATCCTTTGAACAACCTTGCCATCAATATTCTCATCTGCCCTGTCAATGAACGCGAAGATTGCATCAAATCTGGATAACAATGAAGATTGCATATTAACCTGCTCAGGCAACGGTTTATACATATCAAACCTGCTGCTCTCAGGATTAGCAGCAGCAAGAATAGCTGTTTCGGCCGGTAAGGATGCGTTGATGCCTATGCCTGTACGGGTAATTACACCAGATTCCATCGCCTCATGCAATGCTGAAATATCATCAGGTCGCATCTTGTCTGCCTCATCCAACAACAATGTGGCCTTATTCGCCAGAACAATAGCTCCCGCCTCAAGTGCATAAGTATTAGTCAAATCATCTTTGTATATAGCAGCAGTTATGCCGGCTTTAGTAGACGCACCACCAACAACCAACCTTGATTTTGGGTTTAGCTCTTTTATCTGGTTCAATAATTTTGATTTTCCTGTATTATGCACAATAATGCCATTGGCTATGAACCTCTTATGCGTTGGCACTTCTATATCAAAAACATCTCTTGGCCGCAGCCTGTTGATTTCGACTACCTTCTCTGTTAGTTTGCCATTACGCCTCCTCTTGAGCTTATTGGCATACTCATAATTTTTTCTGAACTTCTTTATTTTCTTTTTGCTCAAAAACCCAATATGGTCACTGAATCTAATCATCGAGTTTGCTTGCCTTATCACTAAATTGCCTCTGGGCCCGGTTTTGATTCCTTCAGTATTTTTTTTAGGATTTTTTTCCCAGATAATCCTCGAGTGGATGCCGAACCTCAACAAAAGATGTTGAACATCCCTCAAAAACTCAAGGCTTGCCGATTTGAGACTGATTGAAGTTCTCCCCCTCCCATTACAAAAAGCACAGCCATCTGCATCATATACTGCAGATAAAAAAGAAGCCACTACCGAGTCTCTTGACTTGAAAATCACATCTGGTACTCGGTTGATATTCGCCTTTATCTGTAATGGGGCTAGGACTTCTGATATATGTTTCCGGTGGATGGTGTACGTGTTCATTTTTGAGTTAGGATTTTTTTTATGTTTTGATAGCGATACACCAAAACATTTCTTAACAGCAGACTCTAATCTTGGCAACACATCTAGCTCATCATCATTAATGACTAATCCCACCTCATATTTTCTAGCCCAGCCATCTGTCACTACATATGCCATAATAAGGGCTAGGTCTTCATCCACAAATTGAGGGAGGTTCTGGCCCCACCCAGTCTCAACCAGTGCTTGTTTTGTGCAACGTATTTTTTTCAGAATCCTGACACTGTCACCCACCTCAAGAGCATCAAACCTTTTCCAATTGTTGCCAGAACAGAGCACGGGTTGGTTGTGTGTCCCTTTCAAGCTTTTGCCGCTTTCTGTGATTATCTCAATTATTGGTTGCTTTTTATAATGATGGAACACAGTTGCTTTGGCGTTGTTGTACTGCCCATCTATACGCACATTATAATCTATTTTTTGCAGATGTTTTGTCCCCATATCCCCTATTTTCATCGAGGTTCCATCAGATAGTGTAACTCTCTCACCAGAGACCAGACATGATGGGTCACCAACTAGCAATATATGGATAGTGCCACGAGTCTTGCCTTTTTTGCTTACTTTTTTGACACCACCAAACTGCTGGAGCAATAACGCCTCTTTGATTTCCTCAATACCATAAATGTTTGGTGCTATGCTGTCACGCATCTTCTCGAAAAGATGTTCATCATTGGCTAACTCTTTGACCATCTCTATATCCTCTGGTGTAAGCTGTAGGTCTTCGTAGGATTTATCTATTGGTTCAATATAATTGGCCTCAAGCATCATCTCTTTGATATTGCTTTCCTCTTTCAATAGGAAATCCGGACTTTCAATAACCACACCTGTAATCATAACTTTGTTACCAGGCTCAAGTTGTTTTGCCTTATCGGGTGATATCAACGGTCCGTGGACTATCACATTGACTCTCTGTGTCTGTGATGACTCGCCAAGATATTCTGGTAGCTCTTCAAACTCTAATTTCAAAAAATCAATTTTTGTTTCTTTGTTGATTTGCCAGCTTCCTTTGTAGCCACAGGCACAATATCTGGGTTTTTTGATTTTCTTTGTTGTTTGCTTGATTGGGATTCCATTAGCACAGTTTGGGCAAACATAAACAATCTCAACCGTATGTGATGCCACAGCTGTGGTCTTCTTGATTGTGCCATTGAATGCAAAAAGTTTGTTTAGGTCTTGTGTGCGGATATCTTTAATCCTCAATAAGCACCCAGGAGTCAGGTTGTGGAAATATATTTTTATTTTGGTATCAGAATCTTTATCAACTATATTTTCCACAATATCCTCAATCAAGATAAGGGATTTAGAAAAATTATCCAGTATCTCCTCTCCAAGGGCCGGGTCAAACCTGATAAGGTCACAAAAATCTATCAACAAACCTTTGCCAGGGTATATGCTGGCAAACTGGAGTTTATTATAACAATTATCTTGCAAATAATCTGTCATGTTCCGTGTAAACTCGCTTGGTTTCATATTTGTTATATTGTTGTTTGCTTCTCAAATTCTTTTGTGGCAATTACTTTAGTCCAGAGGTCTTTGGAAGATGACCTGATTCCAATCAGCCCTAAGCTCTCCAGCTTTTGAATCCTTTTTATAACAGTTGGCTGACTCATATCTAATTTTTTACGTATTGCATTTATTAATGCTTTTTGACTCTTAGCAGTGCCTTCAAAATCATTTTTCAAAATCATATATACTCCGTATAATTGCTCCCTCATTGTGTCATCTTCAACTTTTTCCTTCAATATTTTTTGCACATAATTTTCAGAGGCCAAGATTGATTCTGCAGTTTCAGATGAGATTATAGCCATCCCATTCCCCAAAGCATATCTACATATTTCACTACACCCCACCAAAATATTGCGTGGGATGCCAGCCCCATATCTCCAAATATGCTTTATCACTTGCTCATCCTTGAATGGCTGTGCTGGCAAATCATGATTAATCTTATGGGTGCTCAATCTACCCTGAATCATCTCTTTAGTCTCATCAACAGTGAATTTTGATAAGCTACAATGCCTGAATTTGCCCAGAATCTCTGTATTTTCTTCCAGTTTAGACTTATGGCTATAATTCATAGCCATGAATACCGTGATGCCCAGACTGCCACAATACTCCAAAAAGGAAGCCAGTCTTGCAAAATATGATTTTTTAATCTGGTCAGGCATATCTATGAACATATACACTTTTGTCTTGCCCAGATAATCTTTTAATTCATCAGTTGTCCAGTTGAGATTTTCCTGCATATCGGGGTTGCTAGCAAACAATGTTTTTATTATATCTTGGACCGTCCCATCCCCAATATTTTTAATATATCTTGCCTCAACTGGCCAATTTTCAGAATCAAAATCAAGTGCAATAGAATAAAGCCAGAGCAAAGCAGTTGTCTTGCCAATGCCCTTATGGCCTAAAATCAACTCAAAATCATGATATTTTTCTTCACTGGTTAAAGAATCAGTCAATGCAAATTTAAAACTGAGCAATTTTTCTGTCATGACAATAGGTATGCGTTTACATTCATTGATTGAAAATGTATTTTTAATAATAAATGGATTACCACGCAGGTTCCAATCGTCCCAATTCATATCACCACCTCATTTTATGTTTCCCTTAAAAAATGCTTAGATTTAAAAAGATTTTGGTACTGTATAATAGATTACATATTATATTGAATTCAATAGATTTCAATAGTATTCTTTAGTATTCTATAGATTTCAAAATTAAGATTTGGTTGATTTTAAGTCAACAAAAAATTATTTTTCGGAGGTCCAAAATGGAAAACATGGGTTTCAAAATCCTTTGCAATCTATTAGAGTCTAATAGATTGTAAAGCAAAGTGAACCTGAAAAAACCCCAATAGTCTTCCGCAGAAACAAAAGTTCGTATAATAATAATCATATATAATAATATATGAAATAGATAGAGATAGTATATATATATTATAAATATATTATATATATTATATCATAAATGTACATATATATCATACATAAACTATACTTATCATAAATATCATAAACTATACTTATCATAAACCTCGTTTCGAAAACCGTATACTAGTATAGAGTGGTGTGTCGGTTTTAAAAAGTAGTAACAAAGAATCTGTTTAACAATTAAACTTTCTGTTTTATACCCCCCAATACTGCAAAATACATATTATAAACAATATAATCTTATATATATTTTTTATAATCAAGAATAAGGAAAGGATGAGAGAAAAGCCTTAAAATCACAAACTTTATATACTTGCGAATCCTATTATAGGGTTATGGCTATTGCAAAACAGCGTGTTCATCTTAAACCCAAGAGCAAGCGATACAAGCCAAGCACAAGAGCAAAAGGGTTTGACCAGATGCGGCCAAAGAGCCGAGGCAAGCCCAAGCAGATAGTTAAATCAAAAACAGATAAAGGATATACTCATTGGATTCAGGATGAGGCAGGCCGCTTTGAAGGCCGTGAGCGTGTGCCTCTATCCAAATCAGATAACACAAGAGTGAGGAACTCGCCAGACAAAAGAATATATGGCCGCTATTCAATCAAGAAGAAAAAGAAAAAGTGATTATTTCTGTCTTGCAGCTTGAATCTTCTTCCACAGCCTATCTGCTTCTGCCTGATTAACATCCAGCTGGGTCTTTATATGAGCGGCACTCCTTGCCCAAGTGGCAGCTTCAGGATTGTCCATGAGGTTCTCATACTCTTGCCTCCTTTCTAAAAGCTTTTCTGCATAAGCTTTCCTGCTACCTATTTGTGCTTTCTGTTGCCTTGTTGCTTCTTCAGGAATTTCTATAGCAAGAGCTTGCTCGTAATCCCTTGTTCTTATTGAGGCTTCAATATCAGCAAGAGTTTCTGTAAATATTTCTCTTTCTTCCACTTCTGCTTCTTCTGCTTCTATCCTCTCGAGCCTTGTAAACCTGTCCCTGAACTTATTTGAGGGATATTTAGATGAATCCCACCACCTTTCATTAACAAACTTTTTGAGGTTTTCGGCTCTTGAAGTATCCTTGTCATCATCTGCTAGCCTTGCCTTTTCGCTCTCGTAAAGCATATCAACCAGTTCCCGAAGGTCGTCCTCTGTATTAACATCATCAATATATATGTGGTCAAGGATAAAATCACCCATCTCTTCGTATTCACCCATTCTTCATCACCCCTAGAACCATTCTGCCATGGCTGTTTTTATTTTCAATATATGTGTGGGAAAGGATAGAAACCAATCTCTCATGACCTCTGCTGACATAGCTGTTAGTATCCTTGCCTTCAATCTTCTCTATATATTCCATATCCAAAGGAATTTGACCTCTGTAAGTGTTTTTGCAACGCAGGTATCTCAAAATCTTGGCCAGTCTCTTCCGTTGGAATGTCTTGAGCCCGATGCAATACCAGTCTTTCTCTGTCTCGAAGCAATACACATCTCCTAGCTTATATCTCTTTATGGCAGTGTTTAGCTTGGATTTGACATGCGAATAGGGCCAGTACTTGTCCCATCTCATCAGCAGTACGCTTCTATCCTTTGTGCCAACAACTGCACTGGAAAAGAAAGGGGGTTGGGAATTTCGGCCAGAGCACTCTCCAACCCCAATTTGTTTAGCCGGCGGGGGAAGTACCTCATCTATGCCTCGGTGCAGTTCCCCCTCACCTTTAGTGAGGCATATCGCTGGCCTCTCCTTAGTTATGTAAGGAATATGTGCTAGGAGCTCCGTAATAGGCTCTAGAAGCAATTCTTTTGATATAATGGTACATCTGTAACCCGTTTTGGTGTTAACGCTCCCAGGGAGCCTAATTATCCTGTAAGGGTCTGAGGTAGTTATTTTATCTACTCCTTCAATAACCTTGATTTGGTTTTGCCTGTGCTGCTTGATGAACCTAGCTCTCTTCTTGTGGTCTTTTGGGAGCTTTAATGGGTTCTCATATACAAGCACAAAACCTTTAGAACCAGTAAACGCAATATACTTTAGCTTGTAATCCAGCCGATTGACAAGCTCTATAGCCTTCAATCTTGCAGTCTCCAAGCCTTCTAAACTGAAATCCTCATCAATATCAATCACAAAATCATGGCCCAGTATCACATCTGAAGGGCTAGGTTTGGAGACACTCTGCGGCTCAAGAAAACAGCTTGTAGAATAGTATATGTCAG
Source organism: Candidatus Woesearchaeota archaeon (assembly GCA_019323665.1). Classification (GTDB taxonomy): domain Archaea; phylum Nanobdellota; class Nanobdellia; order Woesearchaeales; family JAGVZT01; genus JAHWHA01. The sequence goes on from JAHWHA010000054.1 coordinate 10,522, forward strand.
TCTCATCAAGGTCAAAGGGTATCGCTTCGAACAGTTCCTGCTCATTCTTTACCTGCCTATCAATCGAAACCCATCGCCCCTTGTGATGCACTCTCCAATGTCGCCATGCGGGTCTAGTTATCATTCATTTCTTCACTTTCTCGAGTTTGCCATACAGGCCGCTTGTCAAGTTGATGTTGCCCTTATACATGGAGCAAAATCCGTTCTTGACTTGCACAATGTCACCAACATTGAATTGGTCTCCTTGCTCTCTCCAGAGTGAGAGGTAGCCTTCGGTCTTCTCCTTGTCTCTGACCTTGCAGTCAACCACCTTGACTTCCTCACCATTACGGGTCTTGATAGTCCTAGGTTCAAACTTTTTGGTAATCAAGACCCTTATATCTACCCTCTTTTGTCCTTCCTTCAAATCCTTAAGATACATGTTAGACACCTTCTAGCCTTAAAGTTTTATGGGTATTTAAACTTTTCCTATTCTGAACATCTTGGTGCCACAGACTTGGCACTTGCCAGTCATGGCATCTGCTCCGTTCTTCATCTTTTTTGGAACTGCTCCAACCATAGCTCTTTTCTGTTTGCACTTAACGCAGTACGCAACAACATTTTTCATTTTCTTCCTCCTCCTCCTTGTAGATGACCCACCTTTTTTCTCCTCCATTTTAGTTGGGCTTGTTTCATATTTTCCTTTTTAATCTGCCCATAGATATATTCCCAGTCTTTTTCATTCATTTTGAGTTCAAACACATCCTGCTCAACCCTAATTTCAATTAATACGCTGTCAGGTTGGAGGTGATTGACCCTGAACAAGAAGTTCTTGCCATGCAAATCTATCTGCACCGCATATATCCTCTTGGACACCCAGCCCTTTGTGAATATCTCATCACCACTCATATTTCCTCCCAGTATACCTCTCTGTTACGGCCATGTATTGCCAAGATTATGATTGCAATCCCTAAAATTGCAAAATTAATCATCAGTGACGCACCATAACTCTTATCTGGCAATGAGGCTACTCCACTAAATATTTGAGTAACAACCACCAACCAGAATACAACTTCATATATATACAGCCCATCTTTAGCAGGCAATTTGGTGTATTTGACAACTTTCTTGAAACGCCTTTTCTTTTCCATCATGTTTACCTCCATTATTTTGTTGAGCCGATGTTGGGATATATGCTCGGAAATAGGGTGATACAACCTAGCATGGCAACATCAGCTTTTCAACTGCAATAATTTATATGAACAAACCACACAGAGCACAAAAGATATGCCCATCTTGATTACATAAAAATACTTCGGATACTGGAGCGTGAACGCCAAGTCTATCAAGTTGAATACTGCGAACACTAGCCCAAGCACACAAATAAATTTTAGCAAATTTTTACTCATTTTTTTAGGATTTTTGTAGCTTCTTTGTTTTCTTAGGTATCCAGTCCTTGCCAATCTTCATATCAGGGAATTTATATACTCCCTTGTCATCATCAGATATCAGCATGAACTCTCCTTGGGAGAGATTGACGCTCCATTGCGTGACTTGTATGAAGCTATGCCTCTGGAGCAATCTCTTAGCCTTGGAGCCGTTCTTTAGTGCTCCGAGGTCACTTATCCTTGTATAAATATAAGTGTCTAGGAACCCGTCTGTTGCCTTTGTGATGAATTGTGTCAGCGGGGTTGTGAACACAAGGGTGTTGTTGTTATGTATCATGGTTGACAAGAGCTCCAGGAAAGTGTCACTTGTCCTTTTTGAATAGAATTTTATGTGCCTCTGCAACTCGTCCATAAACACTATGCTGTTTGTGATTAAAGAAAGCTCTTCCAAGCTGTATATCTGCTTGAAGCCTATATCCTGTCTGGGATAAGCATAGAATATTATATCTCTATCCCCCCTGTATTCTTTGGCTAGCCAGAACAGGAGATTAGTCTTGCAAGTATGCCTGTCTCCAAGTATTGCTATATTGCAATTATTATCCAAAAGCTTTGTCACATCCATTTTCATCACTCCTTGATGCATTCTAACATATTCAATAACAAGACACCGTTGACCTCACCCTCAGTTTCTTATATAAACGAAAAATTTAAATAAAAGCGTCACCCAACAACCCTTAGACCGAGTGGTCAGGTGACGCCACCTCGCCATGTCACTTTTTATTCTTTCATTTTTGTATTCCATGTAAGTTTCTTGTTCTTTAGTTCAATGATGTCATGCCGTCAGCCCAGCTTTTCAACTGCTTGAACCAAACTGCCTTTGGTTGAGTTTCATTTATACCAAAGCTGCCTGTCAATAAATTTCCAGCTTTTGCTGCTGTTATCACCAAAGAACGCCTTGATTGAGTCATTGAGTGAGAGCATTTCTCTGGCAAACTCTATCCATTTGGCATATTGTTCGATACCAAGCATTGCTCCATCCTGATTATATGTAAGTGGTGTGCCGTTGCTGATTGCATTCTTTATCATCCCATCTACTATCATGTTGGCTTCATCACTAATGCTATCAAACCAAGGGAATTTTTGTATTGTTCTCTTTGGCTTTTTGTGTTTGGCATAATCCACAGAAGCCATCCTTATAGCATCTCCCATAGAGTAACCAAGTTTCATATATTTAGCAATACCACCATCTCCTCTGCAAAACTTGTTCCATTCTGATTCTCGCCTTTGCCTCTGTCTTGCTGCCTTGGTGGGGATAGTGGGGCGACCATCTCGCCCCTTTGTCGGATATATAACCCATCTGCTACCCTCTTTCGACAAAATCACATCATCCCGAGCTTTTAAGCTCCTAATCAAAGCGTTTCTGTTACCTCCGCTTAACCTTTGGACTTTCCGTAATTTGCCATACAAGGTTGGTCTTTTTATCTTGCTAGCTATGTCTGCTGCAAGTTGGTCATATTTGCTATGCCTTTTTCTTTTCTTGCTCTTCTTCCGTGCATAAAACACAGGTTTGGGTGGTGATAACTTCTGGCCGTCAGAGAAAGCACCACTTTCAATCAATTCTATAAGTTGCTCTTTCGTCAACTTTTTCAAATCTATCTGTACTTTCATAGTCGTACCTCCTTCTAAATTTATTTTTCTCTATCCTCTTTTTTAGGCTTGGTTATTTTAGTAACTCGTCAGTCTTGTCACTGTCAATCTTAACCTGTTTCTCGACAAGCTCTCTGCATTTTCTCTGCAAGTCCTGCACAACTCCATCGACCTCTGAGTTGTTCTCTATCTCTGCAATCATGCCCACTTCATATGTGTTGTAATTGTAACTTTGCTTTGCCCGTATCTCAACTTCTTTTATTTTCATTTCTCAACCCCAAGTTGATATTTTTTATTATCAGTTGATATTTTTTATTATCAACCTATTTTGCTATTTGGTCAAAATCATATTTATACAATATCATATTGACCTTGTCACCTCTCTCTTTCTTGCACTCTGGACAAAAATACTTATATTTCTTTTTGTTCAGCTTGTTGATGAAATAATTTTTACGGCAAACAGGACATATCATATTATATTTTGTTACTCTCATTATCTTGCTATCATCAGTTGTCAATATCTTTTTAAACTCACGGCTGTGGTTGGGAACCTCTAGGTGTGTAATCTCATGATTGATTAACGCATCACGGCTTCAGAGTTGTGTTCAAAAACTGGTTTGGATATTCTAATAAGCTTGATTTCAGGATAGCAAACTGCTGCATTCCTGAATGTGTCCATAAACTCAAACTTCACACTTGGATATTTATCCCTGTATTTTTTTAGTTTGTCTTTCATTATTGCTCCTCATTACAAACACATCATATTTTTGCTTTTTTGATATTTGCCCATTCTTGATATATGCCTTGTCTATGATGAAGGCATACGAGCCACCAATCAGAGTCGCCCGCTTTGCCGTAGCCACTTTTATCATTTGTTCTTCATTCATTCTTTTGACCCATATATTATTATACATAAACACCTGCTTTTATTTGGTAGAAAATACTAACAGATATTTAAATCTTTCTTTATTTTGTTGTGGGGGGGCGGAACAGAAAACAGCGGACAAGTGCAGTGAAGCCATTAAACAAATTCCGCCCCCCCATCTCAACAAAAAAGTTGGTAGATGGTTTCCCACCTACCAACCCCGAGTTTTTTTTTAGGGATTATTTAACCTTTACTTCAATTTCCTTAGACCCAATAAAATCGATATGTTTCTCTGTTGATATAACCCTTTTCTTCTTTTTCATTGTATCACCTGCCCCTCTTGAAATCATTAATTTTAACTTGTTTAAAACACCGCATGCAGAAAAATACCTTCATCTGCTTGACTATCTCACCATCGAAACAGTAAGGGCATTGTGGGCTCTTCATGGCAAATCCATCTCAAAACAATTAGCCAAACAATTCTTACAGCACTCTCCTTCAGCTCTTTGGCTTAAATCAGCCCCACAATAAGGGCATATTTCTCCTCTCATTTTACCTCATACTCACAGATTATATTATGCTTCAGCAAGAACTTCTCCATCCTCCTTGCCAGCTGTTGTTCTGTTGATTTATCTATTGGAACTGCAATAGCAATACTAGCTGCCTTCAGGTTTTTAAATATTATCATTTTATATCACCTTCTTATTTAATAGTTTGTTGTAGCACGGCCTGCAAATCAGCACGCACTTGTCAAGCTCGTTCTCAATCTGGAACCAATCATAATTGGAAAACATATCACTGACATTTCTAAACTTGAGTGTGCCTTTCTTGTGCCGGAACTCAAGCCGCCTTTTAGTGCCACAGATTTCACACTCATTGCCTTTATACTCTAACGCAGCCCTCCTCTGCTGATGGTATCTCATCTGCCGAGAAAGGTTCTCGCTTCCCCTGTGGGCACGCTTATAGAGTCTGGCTCTTTTGTTCATTTCTTTTCTTCCCATGATAAACCTCTAGCAAAACCTTTTAGGTGGCCTGTTCTATAGCCTTTGGCATAAGCGAATTTCATGCAATCTTGAACCAATCTCCATACATCATTCAAGAATTCCTCCTCCTGCTCATTTCTGCTCCACTTGTAGATTGTTTTTCCATGAAACATGAAATTCTGCTTTAGCCATTTCCTGTTTGTTTCATCAATCTGTAATTTCTTCATATTACCCCCAACTTAATCAAGCTAAAATATGTTATTATCCCAACCACCACAGCCATCAAGATAGGGATGATTATCTCTCGGACTATCTTAAGCCCAAGAATGACAAACACTCCACCAAGCAAAATCTGAAGCAGCGGCAATTCCATTAGTTTTTCTATCATTTCGACCCCCCTAATATTCAGACTCATCTGTGTCCTCTAATGTGCTTTGACGGAGCCGTTTCTTCTCGGCCTCAATCTCTTGCATCAGCTTTTTGGACAGTTCATCAAATGCTTCTTTGTCCTTGTTCTCTAAGGCCGCTTTAAACTCACCTGCATACTTTTCAGCAAGCCTTTTTGATAATTTATTGAAATAAGCTTCATTTGTTTCCTTAATGGATTTTTGACTTTTTTCCTTGATTATCTCTTCATCAATAAATGCATCCCAGAAGCTGAAATCGGCAGCACCCTTGTCTTCAAATCTATTTATGTTGGTTATTTTTATTTTATCATTTTTGTCTCGCTTGTATTCAATAACTGCAATCCTGTCATCTTTGCCTTTATTAAACTCACAGATAACAACAATCTCTTGTCTATTAATGTCAAGTGTTGGTCTCACAAATGGTCTATCTCCCTTCTCGGCTTTGGATACCCAAGCTCCTGACATAAACCAGTATTGTTCTACATTGGCACTTCTAATCATGTTCTTGATTTTAGCCCTTATAGAGTTCTTCTCTTCGGAAGTCTGGAATCCCAAACCAATCACAGCCATCTTTTCTCCAAACTTGGCTACAATCTGTGCCATGACTTCTCCATCTTGGGTTAGTTGTTCCTGTGCTATTTCAATTACATCCTCAAATTCCATTTTTTTCACCATTTTTATCCCTCTCTAACTTTTTTCAAACAATTCCATAACAGAAATTAACGCATTTCTCTGCTCTGATGTTAACTCATAATCTTTGAGTATAGAATTTAAGATATAATGCAAATGCATGTTTCTGCCACCACATACACCACACTCTGAATGTCCCACAGCCTTATTATACTGCCAAGTTGTGGTTCTGCCACAACCAATGCATACCTTTTAACCTCCTACAGTTCTTTCAAGAATTTTCTATTCTCATAGTCTTGAAGGTCTTGTTCGAGTTTCTCCATGGTTATCTTCTCTTCAGCCATCTCAAAGTTAGCTTGTGTGAACCATTTTGGTGGCTCTGCTTCTCCTCTCTCTTTCTTGACGCTATCAATCCATCCAAGACCTTCATACAATCTCTCCAAATCTTTTGGATAGCATACTATCTGTTTGCCGAACCTACTGAAATACTCTCTCCATCTCAAGCCAATAGTGTATTTATCAAGAACATTCTTAACCCTGACATGGTCAATCTTGGTAAAATCACCATAGCACTTAATCAGCTTTTTATTGCTTTCTACAAGCGGAACTGCACAACGCTCGCAGAGCATATCCTCATGGATTTCCCTAACTTCCATAGATGGTGGATATAATGTGATTGTGGCTTCTTTACGTAATCTATCCCAATCATTGCATTTGGGACAAATCAGAGCCTTGAACTTTATTAGCTTGACCCTGAACTTTATCTCAAACTCCACATGCTCATCTTTGTAGCTGAACTTTGCTATCTCTGGATAATATGCTTTGCCCATCTTTAATCCTCCTATTTTCTCAACTTAAAACTCACGTTCTTTTTGCTGTTCCAACAGAACTTGCACTTATAGCATTTAGAGTCACAGACATAACTATCTGTCTCCTTGACATGGTGCATGTGCTTGTTAGGATGTTCGCCCTCATCAAAGATATTTGCTGTAAGGCTGAGTGTTGGATTAGTCTTTTTGGTAGTCTTGTCTGTGCTTTGATATATGATAAAGTTTTCACACCTATCACTGAAATCTATTGTTATGTTTCTTGTAAACGCCAGAAACTTAACATCTGGATTAGCCTTGGCTATCTGGTTCCATTTCTCATAATACTCTTGGCTATAGAAATCGCCTGAAGAATGGAGCCTCACATACTTGCAATCTAAATATATAATCTGGGCATTCATCCGCTTAACAAAGTCATCTTGTTTAGACTCAACGAGATTGTTGCCAAAGCACTTAACCACATTCTCATATCGGAAATGGCCTTTCTTGGCATAGCAATATTTGCTGCACAACTCCGTCCTGCAAGAGCAGGTAGACCTTGGCAGATTAAAATTGTATATAGCTTCGCCTAACTTGCTGTTCCCATTCTTTAGCATTTTCATCACCCGTAGGATTGTTGTGGGGAGGAGAATTCACTAGTTTTTGAGGCAACAAATGAGCAAACTAACCTCCCCATTTCAACACCTATAATTTTCTAATCATCTTTTGAGCGTCAAGTTCTTCATCTGTGAGTTCTTTCCTCATTTGCAGTTCCTTTAATAATTTATCAAAACCATCTCTGGCTTTGGTTAGGTGCATACTTGCACATTTATAACAGAAATACCCCGAGCCCGAATGGGTATATTTAAAATCATAATATTTTCTAACTTTCAAAACTCCCTCACCCTTTATTATTGGAGCACCGCAGCAGATACACTTTGCTCTGGAACTGACGGCCGTTATTGGTTGCTGTATATTCATTTCACTCACCTTCTTAGCATTTCTTTATAATTATCATATGCCTTTTGAAAATCAGCTTTCTTTACTTTCAAGCCTAGCCCAGCAATCCCAATTACAACAATCTCCTTGTTGTTAATGTCAGGCTCAATCAAAAGCTGGTCATTCCCTTTAACCTCAACTATTGGGCAATTCTTATCTATCCAATCCTCCTCAGGGATGATGTTATCATACCCAAAATGCAGCTCATATTCATAGTCAGTCATTACATATTCCATTTTAACCTCCTACAGATTTTCCATAAACAAAATCTCTTCATAGTATTCCTTCTTATCTTCTTCATCTTTTCCATCTATTCTCATCTTAAACTTAAACACATCTAATGGGTCCCAAGTTGACCACATCATCTGTCCTGAATGGATTACTGTGCCTTTATCTGTGAACTCTACCCATCCAGCTTCATCATCAGTCTCAAAATTCCATCTAACATAGCCTTTGAGATATTTGCCCAAGCAATGCAGAAAAACAGTATTGGGGGTATACCAATAACTTATGAGTTTCATTTCAGTCCAAGACTCAAATGTGAAGTTAGTTTCCTTACCACACTCAACCAGTAGGCTATCCTCCTCATAAATCTTCCACCACCATTTCTCTTTGCCATACTTGTCTTTCCAAACTTTTAGAAAGTTCTTTAGTCCTTCAAGGTCTTTTATCTCAATATCCTCCTCATCTACAAAGTAAGAATACATTCCCATTTCAATCCCTCCTAACCACACAATGCCAATACCCAAAATACACAGAATCAAATTCATCAGATGTTAAGTTTAAGTCACTTAATCTTAATCCATCTTGAATTTCAATTGCATTTGCAAACATCCAAAAAAGGTATCTTCCCCACTCATCCCTCCTTGCCTTAAGGGCATAATATTCTTTTTTGAAACTATCAAAACTCATTTACAACGCCCCCAATAGTTTATAATTTCTCAAGAGCTCAAACATCTTGGATTTTTCTATTCCATAATCATTAAGCATAAGTGTTTTATAAGTAGGATAAGTAATAGTCATCTTCGTGTTTGTGTGGCGTAGATTAAACAGGCTCTTCAATTGCTTCCAATCAAATACTCTGCTGTGGTCGGCTATCTCAAGTTTGAACTTGTCCTTGCTTACAGGGACAATAGTGACTGGCAATTGGATATCCTCAACATCCATATTCTCATTGCCACAGAAATTCATCTTGGTTACACCAAGGGTATTATAAAGTGTGATGGACGAGTCTTTGGTCAAATCTTTAGCGTTTCTCATAATAGTCAGAATATTTGATTTAGCTACAGCTACCCCATTAATTGTAGAGTTAAAATTCTCATAATGGATTTTGGCACTCTTCTCCGGATTATGCTTATCCACAAACTCTATATCCTTGACACCAATCTCCATAAGTTTACTAATCTGTGTAAACTTATCCATAGAAGAGAATGTGCCCCAGTTACCATTTACGTCTCGAAAAGAGAGGAGTCTGTTGTAAGGTTGGTCAATCTTTATGGAATAGTCAGTACAATCCAACATATCGCCTTTAAATGTTGTAGTAGGATTTCCATAGTCAGATTTACATATGAACTCTCCCTTGTTACTCCACTCCTTCTCAAAATCAACCTCCACTTCCTTCACTTTTTTATGTTCAATCTCTCTCTGCTTCTCCTTTCTGAGTCGTTCTGCTTCATTGATTTCAGTGATTCTTTTGGCTTTCGCTTTAAAACCAGCCAGAGTTATTTTAGAGTCGGTTTTTAGAATCTCGGCAACTATCTTATCACTATCATGATAACCCAAGTCATCCTTACCATCATATTCCATGATATCATCATCGACTTCTACACAATCCAAAGTGCTAGCATATCTCCCCCCCACCCCTTTTGTTAATAGAAGCTGGCCTTCAATGAGCTTGTTTGATGTTCTGCTCATTTGATAGTCCCTATCTTTGGATTTAATGATAGTTAGCCCGCCCTCTTTGTGGATGACAATTCCTTCAGTATAGTCCCAAAAAGTTACCAAATCATTAAAGTCATTAAGCTTCTTCTCTTTTTTGGACTCATCCTTTACATTAATCTCCTTCAAAAGTTCAAACTCTATTTTTTCAATAGAGTAAGCGACCTTGTCTATTTTCAATTGCTCCATAGTTATACCTCCAGTCAGTCGCTAATCGCTAACGGCTAACTAATTCTTATCACCTCTCCATAGTCTTCCAAGTCTCTTGACGGAACACTATGCTTAGATAAGGCTATAAGCTTCTTGCATTTGATATCTGGGAATACCCTCTGGATATCAGAATATCCGTCAGTCAAGCTGATAAGTAATTTGCAGTCTGGCTTGTTCTCATCTATCCACTCCTTGACAAACCTGTGTGATGTGCCTCCACCCCCCCTTATCTTAAGGTTAAGCACCTTGGAGATATTCCCATTATTAACCTCATAATGGTCTTGGAGTTTGGCATCACCAACCAACAAATCCATACTCACATTATTAAAGGATTTAGTTATCCCAACAATCTCGGATAAGAAATCCTTCAAGTCATCCTCATTGATGCTTCCTGAGCTGTCTATGTGAGTAACCACATGGATGTTCTCTTTTGTGGTAGAAGGCAAATAAGCACCGATAGAATAAGATTTTTTGTGTGGCTTACTCCAAGTGAAATCACTAACAATATCATTAGTGATAAACCTATAAAGCCTATGCCTCCAACTCACTTTGGTATTCAGCAAGTCATCTACTAACCTATCCATCCCTGCAGGCATCTCTCCTCTCTGTCTGGCTACTTGTGCAGCTTCAGCGAGAGCCTGCCTCCATTTATCCTGCACTTTCTGCATCTCATCGTTTGTCAGCTTTTTATAGCCTGCCTTATCCTGTCCCTCATTATCGCCTTTATCGTTGTAGTCATGCTTGTCCCATCTACGCTTGTCAGCCTTGTCAATCGCATCTTGGTTCTGTTGTTGACCTTGTCCACCACCCCTTCCTTGACTGCCTCCTTGACTGCCTTGTGGTGGCTTGAAATAAGAGTTAATCTCATCATAGATATCCTCAAAAGTCTTCTTGTCGATATCAGTAATGGTTAGCCCACCAATCCTAAACGAATGGTCATAATTTGGGATTAAACCATCTTTTGGCAAGATTATCCTATTTCTTGTAAGGATATCATTCACCTTTAGGTCAGCAGCTATGTTGGTTATCTGTGGGTTCTCTCCAGCTCTGGCAAGATGTTCTGCCATCACATGTGTAACCTCATGGCACAAGATACCTTCAACTTCCTCGTGGCTCTTCTCCAAGATATAGTCAGGATTGAACACAAGATTACCACTTGCATCCACTCCGACTCCAGCATAGGGGGGCAGGTCGGTCCTTTCCGTCATTTTCATCTGCATCACCAGATAAGAAAAAAAGGGATGTTTAGCTTGGAGCTGAACCTTTGCCCTTAATAACTTATCTTTAGCAGTCCACTCTTCCTCGTCCATTTTGACCTCCCAAGTTTGCTTATATCACAAACTTGCTGTATTTCTGAGCAATGTCCTTGAAGTTCTTGCACTTCGGCATATTGGTTAAGAAATGCTTCTTATCCTGTCTCTTTAGCATTCTCAATAGAGAAGCACTAAAGTCTGGCTCTACATGCATAGTCAAATCAACTGCCTTTTCCAGAATCTTCTTATCTGCCCTATACTTTTCAGATACAGCAGAAATCAAGCACCAAGTCATCTGCAAATCTAACTGCTTGGCTTGCTCCGGATGGTCTAAGATTTTATCCAAGTCGATTTTCTCTTTCAGCTTGAGCCATGCCGAGAACTCTCCAGCCACTGCATCACCCACACATTCACTTGCAAACATCTTTAAATCGTCATTGTCGGTTATTCCTTCTATCTGGATTGATAAAAATTCCCATGACCTCGGAGTTGCAAATGCCTGTGATTCATACTGAGTTATCTTATTTAGGTCTGCCATAAGGTGGACAGGCCTAAACTGCAGATAGGCTATAATCCTATCATCTACTCCGGCTTCTATTGCCCAATCAACCCATTCCTTAATGTCAGGCACCATCAAAGTAATATGGCAAAACCTGTTCATCAAAGCTAAAGCCATTCCATTCACATTCGACTTATCATCCTGTGCATTGCCTGCAGCATAGATTGCTATATCTGGGCTTAAGGCTATCTCTCCGATGCACTTATCCAGAATTATCTGGTATGCCTGTGCCTGCACTGAGCCGAATGCTTGGTTCATCTCATCAAAGAACAATAGCCCCATAGCACCTTCTGAACTAAGATACCTGAACAGCAGAGCTGCTTTCCATTCAACATACTCTTGTGCAGAGAATATTGTTGGCAGCCCTTTCATGTCCTCTGGCGATTGGATAGCCATTCGCACATCAACAAAGCAGAAATGCTTCTTGCGTAACTCAGCATCCTTGACAAGTTGTCTTTTGAACTCGTCAGTGGCTTTATTCCACTCAAAGAATTCCCTGCCTTCTTTTGCTGCTGTATCTATGCCAAACTGCTTGAGATGCTGGCTTTTGCCTATCCCGATTGTTCCTGTGATGAACAACGGAATCTTTGTCTGATAGTGTCTCTGGATTGACCTTCTCAATCTTGTATGGTTCACTTTCATTTTCTCCTTTACCTCCTTCTTGTTTATTAGTGGTGATTAGGATGGGGGGATTTTGGTAGAGATTCCCCCTCAACTCTATGTATAAAGTCATTTTATGGCAGTATGGGTATCCCAGTTGACTCCTGACTTTATAACCTATTGAGCATAATCTGTCCTTTGAGTTCCGCCATTATTCCATCTGGGAAGTTTGAGCTTATAAGAATCTCACTCTCATCATTCTCCCCCTTCTTGAACTCTTCAAATTTGGAAATAAGATATTCTGCCTCAGTCTTATGAAACTTGTCAGTATAGGAAGGTTGGCTTTCAGGCCTCAATCTGCCATTCTTAAATCTTGTAATCCTGTATTTGGTTACCCAGTCAGCTTCCTCACCTTTGTAGTTTTTCCAGATATTTTTGATAGCAAATTCTGCTACAACTGGTCTCTCATAACTATTTTTGGCTTTCTCAATAGTCTCCATATCTATCTCCTTATCCACAACATACTTGTTATTCATAATAGCATCCAGAGCCCTCTTAACATCAATCTCACTGAACCCTGCATAGTTATATTTTGAGAACGGATATTTAGCAGCAAAAGAATAAGCCTTCAACCTATTGTCTCGTAGCTTGATAACAATTATCGCACAGTTGTAACCTATCCCATAAGCTACACAAGGCTTATCCAGATGTTCTTTAATAGTTCTGGACTCTCCAAACTTGATAGAGACAAAATCATTATATCCAGTAACAATTTTCATTATCTCTTTTGGCGTTTTCATTTAACTCACCTGTCCTTTAACCTTTGTTGGTTGTATCAATCTATCCCCAACTATATCCAGATACTTCACTTTCTGGATAGAGCCGTTCTCCACCCCAAACACTCCAGCAAGTTGTGCTTCGACATTAATCTCTTGACCTTCAATCTCTACTTTGCCATATATCTTTGTGCCTTTCTCGTTCTGCTCTGTTTGGTCAACTTGCACATCAACCATCTTGTAGTTCTTGAGTTTGAGAAATCTCTTGCTTCGGGCAAACTCATAAGGAGCATCTGGCTCTTTAATCACTACACCCTCAAGGTTCTTGGACTCCACTTCTTTCCAAAGCTCAACCCCGTTATCAAAGTTTTTAGCAACCTTTATCCTATCTGACTCTTGTATCTTTGTCAAGAACTCGTGCCTTTTATGATAAGGTGTATGGATTAATATTTCACCATCAACCCGTAGAGCATCAAACACAACAATAGTTGCTGGATGCTCTTTTAAAACCTTATCTGAAGGTTTACTCCTTCTTTGGTCTATACCACCATAGAAAACTGACTTGCCATTCTTGAACACACAAATCTCTGCATCCAATATAGCAACCTTATATGGCAGTTCCAAATCCTTGAGTTCTGGAAAGCAGTAAAGGATTGGGTTGTTGCTTCTGTTCCTTATCCCAACCACTTTCCCACCCTTGACATGAATAAGAGCTCTGATGCCGTTGAATTTCTTTTGATAAATCAAACCCTGTTTTTCAAGGATTGACTTGTCAGAAACTTCTGTCAAAAGCATCGCTTTTATTTCTGTCATATTCATACCTCCTAACCCCATTCAGCTCCACAATCAACACATTCAGGAATAATATCATAATCGCCATCATCATAATATTGTTTCCTGTAAGTGATTGGTTGCCCACAATTGGGACACAAATGTTCTCCCATTTTACTCCAAAGAAGCCATCGCCTTCAATAGCTGTTTCATATTCTGTTTAGGAATAGTGTCAATTTTAAGTTCCACAGTTTCCTCAGAATATTTCTCCAACTCTGCCTTGATATCTCCAATACAGCCAACCAATATCAACTGTCCATTTCTACTGGTCAATATGCCTTTGTAGATTTTCCAGCCATTCCCTGCTACAAACGGAAATTCTAAAGCCTTGCCTTTCTCAAGAACAAGTTGCTTTATCCTGTCGTCATCTGTAACCACATTATAGAGTTTCCTCTCCAGAGCCCTTTCAACAAGCTCTGGGTCTTCGCATATGCTGATGTCATCTTTTGACACTTCTTTGGTAGGATTGAATTTTGGCAAGATTAGTTCTTGTCCTTCAATCTCTATCCTCTTGCATACCTGACTTCTTGGAACTTCTATGCCATCTTGGTTAAAGTAGCCTGTTCTGGCTCGTTCACCAATCATCTTGTATGAGAGAGAGTTACCTGCAGTATCTACCATCTCATACTCTGGCTCTGTGGTGTTTATGGGAGTAATCATAATCTTCCCATAGCCTTCCAAAGTTATGCTTTTTGCCATCTTCCTTTTACCCCCTTCCTGTTTATTGAGTATCTTTGAATATGCTCTTGTGGACATCATCAGCGAAGATGTTCCCTTCATACCTGCCATCTATATATACTTTCATATATATTGAAGGCAAGATGTCAGAAGCCACAAGAGTGATAACTCTGTCGCCATCCTTTAGGTCTATCCTCATTCTAACCACTCACAGCATATAAGCCATCTGTGTAGCCATAATCGAAGCTGTTTTAATGCTGTCTATCTGCACAAGGATATTGATAAGGTTTCTCAACCCAATAGCCACTACAAGCCTTTCCCTTGCGTCTAATCGGGTTGTCATGATGCCTTTCTCAATCACTTGTGTCTTTAACTTCAGGGAACTATCTATTTCAGCAGTAAGGACTGCTTTCATAAGTTCCTTGAAGTCATTCTGGAACTGCTCATCCCAGAACTTGTATTCGTGCATCTTGCTTTTTTCAAGATGCAAGTCCTTCAAGATTTCTTCTTCCATTTTGTTGCCTCCTCTCCTATATCCAACCACATTCATCACAGTATAACGAATCCAGCCCACCAAATCGTGGGTCATCGTGATGAACAGTCAGAGATATGCTTTTGCATATCGGACACTTACATTTTGCCATAGAAAACACCTCACTTATTGTTGATTATTAACCTATCCAGAAGTAACTCTTACTTTAGTATTCTTGTCATCTCTTGCGTGTTTGATAGCCCTCGCATATCTCTTGATATGTTTAGCTTCTATATCATAGATACCACTACTAAACACCACTCTCAAGAAATCTGATTTTATTGGACTCTCGCCCATCAACACTTTAGCCTTAATTATCCTATCGGGTTTGGAGTTGCCGTGATACTCCAAACTATCTCCTTTGATTTTTATAGCCATAGCTACCACTCCACCCAATCATTAGTAGAGTAATCCTCGTAGAAGTAATCTAATCTAACTCTTATCATTTTGCCTCCTGATTGTTTTAGTCGTTAGTAAGCAAGTGTAATCTTTTGTAAGTTGCCCACTCATAAGGTTGGTTTTTTGGTTGAGTAATCCTCAACATAAAAGCTTTAGAGCTAACACCCTTCATATTGCCAAACTTGAATATTTCAAGGTCTTTATTCTCTTTATAGCTTGGAACATCTTGCTTAAGATATTTCCACTTGCCTGTGCTATCCTTATAAAGCAACCCACCCCTAACTAACCTATCTTGTAAAGCTAAACCTCCAGAAGCTAACCCATCACAGCGTTTATGGTTATTCCTAAACTGCTGGTTATGGGTATTCAATCTGCTGTGGCGTTTAGCTCTCGCTATTGCCCTTTGCTTTTTCCATTTCTTTCCCATATTGACTCCTAAAGAAAAAGGGATATGGTCGCCCATATCCCAAAATATTTACTCCTCACTCTCTTTTAGCTCGTTAGCTTTCAGGACTAAAAAATCCTCTGAAAACTTACGCCATCTCTGGATACTATTGACTAATTGGTTGTTGTCAATAGATATCTCTACACCTGCGTCTTTTGCAAGTGTCTTAATACCTTCTTGGACTCTATCTGCTCTTGGGTTTTCAGTTTTACCATATACTGAAAACAGCTCAAAAACAGATTTAGGTTGTTCAATCTCCTGTGCCATTTTGTTACCTCCTTCCTTTATTTAAGGAACATGAATAGTTTAAAAAGAAAAAATTGGGGGGATATTCTCCCCCCTAAAAAAAACTCGTTGTAGGTCTAAAGGAGTTGAGATAATGGCTTTCGCTATTGCTTATACCATTATCTATTTGGCTTTGTTTTTAGCATATCGCATAGACTCGTAAGTATATCTCGGTCTCACACGGGACTCCATACTCCTATCTACGTATTATAGCCCTCATATTTTTGCTGTCTATGAGTATTTGCTTACAGATAGCTCTCGCTATCAGGCTTCACTGCTTTCAATCCTTCCGGGCTTTTTTGCCCTTAAAGTGTGGAAAGTAGATAAACTATATAAATATTGTGGTGATGTAAAATATAGTTTGTAGCCTCCACAACTGGTATGGTAA